>JAVXVR010000184.1:0-2973 GCA_032230165.1 Acidobacteriota bacterium
TTGATACCGCGCGCCAACTGCAAGCGATCAAACGCGAATACGGCCGGCTCGACGTGCAGACCTGCACCTGCTTCATGCACTCGAATCAGGACACGATCTTCGAGTGGTACGATTTTCTGAAGTACGATCTCAAACCCGACAAGGTCAACTTCAACTACATCCGCCCACCGTCAGCCGACCCGAAAGAGTTGGACATAGACCACTCGCGCTACTCGAAGCTCGCCGCGATGATTGACGACGACTCGCGCCACGCGGCGATCAAGAACAACTACGGCGGCGACGCGGGCTTCTTCAAAGCGGCGATAGATATCTACATGCACGGTCTCATCGCCAAGACGCAGGAAGAGCAGAAAGCTCAGATGACCTGCTACGCGGGCACGGCGGGCGCGGTCATCTACGACGAGGGCACGGTCTCTTCGTGCGAAAACTTGGACGCGGTCGGCAACCTGCGCGACTTCGATTGGAACTTCCAGAAACTCTGGCTCTCGCCCGCGATGGTCGCGCGCCGCAAGAAAGCCGCCGATGGATGTTTCTGCACGCACGAGTCGAACAGCTACTACCCAAGCCTCCCTTTCAACCCGAAGCACTTGATTCAGATCAAGCGACTTGAGCGCGAGATGAAGAAGGCGCGCAAGGCTTTAGAGCGCGAGGAAGAGAAGGCTGACGGGCTCGTCATTAAAGCGTAAATGTTGAAAGACAGAGTTCCCAAAATTCTGATCATCTCGTCCGACACGGGCGGCGGACACCGCTCGGCGGCGGCGGCGATCGTCGCGGGCGTGCATAAGTTTTGGGAGAGCGACAACTACGCCGTGCGCGTCGTGCGTGCCGTCGAAGAGTCGCACGCGGTGACGCTCAAGCTCGTCAACCTGTACAACTGGATTCTGCGCCACCGTCAGCACTGGATGAAGTACGTCTATTGGGCGATGAACCGCATCCGCCCAGAGACGCGCGAGTTCTTCCACCGTCGCTGCATCGGGTTTGTGCGCGAGCTGTTCGAGAAATGGTGCCCGCACGTTGTCGTCTCCGTCCACCCGCTCACGCAGCACCTGCTGGCGCGCGTGCTCAAAGAACTCGGACTCGCCGAGACGATCCCGCTCGTCACCGTCGTCACAGACCCTTGCTACGGATTCTGGAGGGGCTGGGCGTGCGATGACGTGCGACTCTACCTGGTCGCGAGCGACGAGGCGCGTCGGCAACTCATTGACTACGGCGTCGCGCCTGAGAGGATCAAAGTTTCGGGGATGCCCGTGCATCCAAAGTTCGATCTGCCCGACGAGCGCACCGCGCAGGCTGCACGCACCGCGCTCGGACTCGACCCGGAAAAGTTCACGGTCTTCGTCAACGCGGGCTGGGTCGGCGGCGGCAACATCCCTGAGATATTCCGCGAGCTGGTGCGCGGCGAGCTGGACGTGCAGGCGATCTTCCTCGCGGGCAAAAATGAAGAGTTGCGCGTCGAAGCCGAAGAGATCGCGCTGGGCGCGAAGTTTCCCGTCAAGGTCATCGGCTATTCGGAGCACGTCGAGCAGTTGATGCAGGCGGCGAACGTGATGATCTCGAAGCTCGGCGGCTTGACCACCTTCGAGGCGTTTGCCTGTCGCCTCCCCGTCATCGCCGACGCGACGACGCCGCCGATGCCGCAAGAGTCCGGCGCGGCGTCGCTCGTCGAGCAGCGCGGCGCGGGCGTGCTCCTCCGGCGCGTGACGGACATTGTGCCGACCGTGCGCAGGCTTGCGACCGACGCCAAGCTCTACGCGCAGATGCGCGCGGCGACCGCCGGGCTCGCGCTCCCGCACTCGACCCGCCGCATCGTCGAAGAGATCGCCGCGCTCATTCCGGCGCACACGCTTGTCGAAGATGAGAACGCGGTGGTCGAGCATGTCGCGTGAGACCTCGCGGGCGCGAAACTTCCGCCCGCATCGCCGCGAAAGTTGACGCGCGACGCGCGATCAAGTTTTAATCAGGACATTCAAGACATCACGCCCGCTCGTCGTCCAAAGCGAAGCGGGCTTTTTTGGAGACCGAAGAGTTTGAGTCTTCTGCTGGAAGGGAAGCGCGCGTTTATCTCCGGCGGCACGCGGGGCTTGGGCGCGGCGATGTGCGAAGTCTTCGCACGCGAGGGCGCGGACGTGGCGTTCAGCTACCACACGCGCGACGATCTCGCCGAAGAGGTGGCGCAAAAAGTGCGTGCGCACACTCGACGCGCGCACCCGTTCAAAGTCTCCGTCACGGATCGCGTCGGCATGAAACGTCTGACGCGCCAGCTCGTCGAGGAGTGGGGCGGCATAGACGTGCTCGTCAACAACGCCGCCATCAACCGGGGCGATAATTTCGTGACGACGACCGACCGCGCGTGGGATGAAGTCATCAACACGAACGTCAACAGTCTCTTCGCCGTGACGAAGCCGATCTACAAGCAGATGATCCGCCAGCGCAAGGGAGCGATCCTCAACATCACTTCCATTGGCGCGATCCGCTCGCTGCCCACCTCCGTCCACTACGCCACGTCCAAAGCGGCGATGATCGGTTTCACCAAATGTCTCTCACGCGAGGCGGCGAACTTCGGCGTCACCGTCAACGCCATCGCCGCCGGCATCTTCGACACAGACCTCGCGCATACGCTGCCCGAACGCCTCATACAGATGCACGACTTCTGGGTCTCGAAGGGTCGCATGGGTCGCCCCGAAGAGTTGGCAGAGTACGCTGCCTTCATGGTCTCGGAGCGCAACAGCTTCATGAACGGCGAGGTCGTCATCATAGACGGCGGGGCGGTGACGTAGAGAAAAGCGTCAGTTGTCCGTGGTCAGTTGTCCGTTGTTCGTGCTTCACGATCAGCTCGATTGAAAACTGTCTTGAACAACTGATGACGGACGACTGGCCACGGACAACTTTTCACTCACGTTCCGAATTCCCGGAAGCGTTCCCCAAGGATTTAACTTTCGCTTCGAGCTGGCGGACGGTGCGTTGCAGATCGCC
>JAVXVR010000245.1:0-9463 GCA_032230165.1 Acidobacteriota bacterium
TTTCGGCGTCCGCGTCCTTAGGCTATAATGCCCGCGGGCAGACGGACGGAGTTTTTAAGCTTTCGACTTCCCGCCCGCCACACACCAGAGTTTTCATGCGGCACGGTTAAGGTCATTTATGTTCGAACGCTACACGGAGAAGGCGCGACGGGTGATTTTCTTCGCGCGCTACGAAGCCTCGCAATTCGGCGCGCCCGCCATCGAGCCGGAACATCTCCTGCTCGGGCTCATGCGCGAAGACAAAACCTTAACCGCGCGCTTCCTCGCACGCGCCCAAGCCTCGCTCGAAGCCATCCGCAAAGAGATCGAGGGGCGCGCGCCGCTTCGGGAAAAAATTTCCACCTCGGTCGAACTCCCGCTCGCGCCCGAAACCAAGCGCGTCCTAGCCTACGCGCACGAAGAGTCGGATCGCCTGCAACACCGACACATCGGGACGGAGCATCTGCTGCTCGGACTACTGCGCGAGGAGCGTTCGATGGCGGCGGAGATTCTCTACGAGCGGGGCTTGCGTCTTGCCGCCGTGCGCGAAGAGGTGGCACGCGCCACGGGGTCGGATTCGCGCGCTTCGCAGAAGAAGGACACGCCGCACCTCGCAGAGTTCTCGCGCGATCTGACGGACGACGCCGCCAACGACAAACTCGACCCGCTGGTGGGGCGCGACGCCGAGATCGAGCGCGTCGTGCAGATACTCTGCCGCCGGACGAAAAATAATCCCGTTCTCATCGGCGAGCCGGGCGTCGGCAAGACGGCAATCGTCGAGGGGCTGGCGCAGCGGATCGTGCGCGGCGAAGTTCCATCGTTCTTAGAGAACAAGCGGATACTGTCGCTCGACCTGAGCTTGATCGTCGCGGGCACGAAGTATCGCGGTCAGTTTGAAGAGAGATTGAAGCAGATCATGCGGGAGTTGATCGACAACCCGCAATACATCGTCTTCATAGACGAGCTGCACACGCTCGTCGGCGCAGGGAGTGCCGAGGGCTCGCTCGACGCGGCGAACATCTTGAAGCCGTCGCTCTCGCGCGGCGAGGTGCAGTGCATCGGCGCGACCACCCCGGCGGAGTTCCGCAAATCCATCGAGAAGGATCGCTCGCTCGAGCGTCGCTTCCAGGCGGTGAAAGTCCCGCCGCCGACCGAAGCCGAGGCGGTGCGCATCCTCGGCGGCGTGCGCGAGCGCTACGAGGCTTTCCATCAGGTACGCTACACGGAGGACGCGCTCGAGGCGGCGGTCTATCAGTCGAACCGCTACATCCCCGACCGCTTCCTGCCCGACAAAGCCATTGACGTGATCGACGAGGCGGGGGCGCGCGTCAAACTCCGCGCCCGCCGCGAACCAGTCATCGGCGATGCGCCGCGCAGTTCTTCGCCATCGGACGAGCGGCTGCGCGCCACCTACATCGTCGATAGTCTGTCGGGCACGCGCGTGACGGAAGAGGACGACATGCTCGTCGCCGTCGCCGTGACGAAGGACGACATCGAGGACGTGATCGCGCGCTGGACGGGCATCCCCATCACGTCGCTCAAGGAAGAGGAGATGCAGAAGCTCCTGCGCATAGAGGACGAGTTGCGCCACCGCGTCATCTCGCAGCGACCCGCCATCTCCGCGCTCGCGCGCTCGATCCGCCGCTCGCGCGCGGGACTCAAGAGCCCGCTGCGTCCCGTCGGCTCGTTCCTGTTTTTGGGTCCCACGGGGGTTGGCAAAACCGAGGTCGCTCGTTCGCTCGCCGAGTTTCTCTTCGGCTCTGAGCGCTCGATGATCCGCTTCGACATGTCGGAGTTCATGGAGAAGCACTCGGTCTCGAAACTGATCGGCTCGCCCCCCGGCTACGTCGGGCACGAAGAGGGCGGGCAGTTGACCGAGCGCATCAAGCGTTCGCCCTACGCCGTGCTGCTCTTCGACGAGATCGAGAAGGCGCACCCAGACGTCTTCAACGTCCTACTGCAAGTCTTCGAGGACGGCATACTGACCGACGCGCTCGGCAACACCGTCGATTTCAAGCACGCGATCATCATCATGACCTCGAACATCGGCGCGCGCTTCATCCAGAAGCGCGGCACGCTCGGCTTCCAGGCGAAACCCGCCGACACACGCGAGCAGCTCGAAGAGATGGTGATGGCTGCCGTCAAGCAGACCTTTAACCCGGAGTTCATCAACCGCCTCGACGAGATCATCATCTTCGATCAGCTCGACGAGGATGAGTTGTTGGAGATCGTCGGACTTCAGGTCGGGCTGTTGAACCGGACGCTTCAGACGCGCGGTCTCGAAGTACGTCTGACCGAGGAAGCCCGTCGCTGGATCGTGCAGAAGACCTGCGCCGACCGCTCCTACGGCGCGCGCCCCTTGCGCCGCGCGCTGCAAAAGTATGTTGAAGACCCGATCTCCGAGGCGCTTATTCAGGGCGAGCTTGCCGGGGCGTCGGTCGTAGAGGTTTATGAGGATGCGGGCGCGCTCAGCCACCGCCCGGCGGGGGTCGAGGAGTTGGGCGACGAAGTCCTGATTCACTAAATTAAAGCCTAGAGTCCAGAGTCTGGAGTCTAGAGTCCGCGGTCTGAAGTCAATTTGCATGACCTTTTGACTTCAGACTCCAGACTTTAGACTCCAGACTTTTTCCCAGCCTTTGTTTTCCCGCTTCCCGCCTTGTATAATGCGCGCCTTTGCAACGGGTGGCGGCTGGCAACGCGGGCGCACGAAGCTGGAATCAAAGCGTCACCGACCGAGAACCCGCGGGCGCGTCCTTTCGTTCCTGTACCGTCTTTAGTTTCATGAGCGCCCCGGTCGTTTGCTGTTCACGCGAGGGCATTCGTTTTCCTGTCTTCCCAAAGTTCATTCAGCTTTGAGGCAATAGCGATTATGCGAACAAGCGCGCTCTGGCGGCGCATCTTTCTGGCTGCTCTCGTCCTCAGTCAAATCACCCTGCCGTTCACCGGGCTCTCGGCGACGGCGACGGCGCGTCAGCAGCAGACGCAGGCGTCGCCGCAGCAGCTCGTCGAGGAAGTCAACATCACGGGCAATCGCCGCAACCGCAAGGAAGACCTGCTCTACTACATCCAGACCCGACCCGGCGACCCCTACAGCGAGGCGCAGGTTACGCGCGACTTCCGCACGCTGATGGACTTGGGGTTTTTTAACCGCACCGAGTCGCGCGTCACGACCGAGACGGGTCCGCGCGGCGGCAGGATCGTGACCTTTGAGGTCAAGGAACTCCCGATCATCCGCGACTTGCAGTTCGAGGGGCTCTCAAGCGTTCCTGAATCCGACGTGCTCAAGGCTTTCCGCGAGCGTCGCGTCGGCATCCAGAAAGAGAACATCAGCGATCCCGTCAAGCTCAACAACGCCGTGCGCGTCCTCAAAGAGCTGCTCGCCTCGAAGGGTCACCCGAACGCTACGGTCGAGATACGCAAGGACGAAATCTCCGCCGTCTCCGAAGCGATCACTTTCGTCGTCAAAGAGGGCGACCGCGTCCGCGTCGTCGAAGTGCAGTTCGAGGGCAACAAGCATTTCTCGGACGGCGAGCTGCGCGGCGCGATGAAGTACGTCAAGGAGGCGGGTCTCATCACGCGCTTCCAGGGGAAAGACATTCTGGATCGCGAGAAGCTCGACGTTGATCTCAAACTGGTGCGCAACCACATGGCGGCGAAGGGCTACCTTCAGGCGCGCGTCGGCGAGCCGCGGGTCGAGGGCTTGGGCGAGCGACGCACGGGCTTTCCCGTCCTGCCGCTCCCGATCCTCTCTTCGACCGACGAGGCGCTGCGCATCACCGTCCCCGTCACCGAAGGCAGGCTCTACCGCCTCGGCGAATTGAAGATCGAGGGCAACTCGATCTTCTCCGAGCAGGTCATCCGCGCCTACATCGGTTTGAAGAAGGGCGACGTGGCGAGCGGCGAGCGCATCTACAAGTCGCTCTTCGAAGACCTCAAGAAGGTTTACGGCGGCGCGGGCTTCATCCAGTATCAGCCCGACCCAGAGCCGACGTTCAGGGACAACCCGACGAACCCGGAAGAGGGCATCGTTGACTACACGATCACCATCGAAGAGGGCAAGCAGTTCACGCTCAGGCGACTCGAATTCACGGGCAACACGTTCACGCGCGACAACGTCCTGCGCCGCGAGTTCGTTTTGAACGAGGGCGACACCTACAACCAGAACTACGTGGACTATTCGGTCTTGCGCCTCAACCAACTCGGCTTCTTCGATCCCATTGACAAGGAGAAGGACATAGACTTCCGCCAGAACGAGGAGAGCGCCGAGGTTGACTTAAACGTCAAGGTCGTCGAGCGCGGTCGCCAGCAGATCACTTTCAACGGCGGCATCTCTGGCATCGGCGGCTCGTTCTTCGGGCTCGACTACTCGACGAACAATCTTCTGGGTCGCGGCGAGTCGCTCTCCTTCCAGGTCGCGACGGGCAACCGCCAGCAGTCGTTCGTCTTCTCCTTCACCGAGCCCTACGTGCGCAATCGCCCGATCACCGCCGGATTCTCCATCTTCGGGCAGTCGCTCAAGTTCTTCGGCGAGGGCACGTTCCTTTCGCAGAACGCCGCCGCCATCCAAGGGCTCTCCGGCTCGCAGGTCGACTTCCTCAACACGAACAGCGAGAACCTGTTCACGCAGCGCACGGCGGGCGCGAGCGTCTTTTTGAGCGCGCCGCTCACGGAGTTCTACAAGAAGCGACCCTTCACGCTCTCGACGCGCATCGGGCTAACCTACTCGCTCTCGCAAACCTCGATCAAAGACCCGGCGGTCAACGCCGATCCGACCAGCACGAACTTCATCCCGGTCATCTTCCGCCAGCCCAACATCCTGACGAGCCGCATCACGCCGACCATCGTTTACGACTCGCGCGACGTGCGCGGCGTCGATGCCATCAACGGGCAGCAGGTCGCCGTCTCGCTCGCCTTCGCCGGTCTCGGGGGCGACGTGCGCACCTACGAGCCGACCGTCTCCTACCAGCGCTTCTTCCCCGTGCGCAACAAGCGCGCGAAGATTCCGCAGGTCTTCGGCTTCCGCCTGCTCGCCGGTCACGTCGGCACTTTCGCCACCTCGTCGAAGGTGCGCTCGGCGCAGGAATCGAGCCTCTCGTTCGTCGGCGGCGTGCCCGTCTATGAACGCTTCTTCCTCGGCGACGAGTTCACCATCCGCGGCTACGGTCCGCGCCAGATCAGCCCCGTCGTGCCGCTCGAGCAGTTCGTCTCCTCGCAGAACGTCGTCGTGGCGACGAATCAGACGGGTGCTGTGACGGACGCGACGCGGATTCCCTCGCTTCAGCGCTTCACTTCGCTCGGCACCTTCTCGGGCACGTCGGGCGCGAACTCGCGCTTCATCAGCCGTGGCTTCCAAGCTATCGGCGCGGACACGCAACTCTTAGGCAACTTCGAGTACCGCGTCCCGCTCTTCGGACCTTTGAGCGCCGCCGCCTTCGCTGACGTGGGCACGGTCTTCAACCTGCGTAAAGGCAGCGATCAAATCTTCTCGACCGTGTTCCAGCCCGACGATCCGTTCCTGCGCTCGACGCTCGGCGTCATCACATGCCCGGCGAGCCCGAACGGCATCGCCATCGCCACGCTCTCCGCGCTCGCCGCCTGCCAGGACAACTCGGAACTGGCGCTCTCGCTCGCGGGCGGACTCGTCGCGCGCGACGGCAGACTCGTCTCGCGTCAGGAGCTGGTCTCGGCGTCGCAGAACGGGCCTTTCAATGCCGACGGGTTGCCCTTCGGCTTCCAGTCGGTCTTCCTGCGCGGAGAGACGCAGACGAACACCGCCGTGCGTCTCTCGCAGAGCGCATTCTCCAAGTTCAGCGACATCCGCTCCAGCCTCGGCGCGGAGGTGCGCATCCAGTTGCCGATCGTCAACGTTCCGTTCCGCCTCATCTACGCCTACAACCCGCAGGCGCGGCGGGGCTTGAACAGTCAGGTGCCGCTCTTCTTCAACGAAGACAGATCGGTCTTCCGCTTCAGCATCGGGCGGACTTTCTAGCCGCCTTCTGTTAAACTATCGGGTTTGGAGGCGCAACCGCTGCGAGCCATATTCGCATCAAAGGCGTCTGACCTTCTTGAAACAACGTCTTGAGACAACGTAAGGAGCAGTACGAGACAGTCATGAAGTTATTTCGCATAGTCGCCGCGTCGGTCGCGCTCGCGGTCATCCAAGTTATCTCCGCCGGCGCGCAGACGCCGGGTCGGCAACCCGCCACCGGCGCTCCCGCCGCGCGCCCACAGCCCGCCGCAACGACGACCGCCCCGCCGTCGCTCACGGGCAAGCTCGCCGTCATCGACTCCGGCGCCTTCGCCGACGAGAAGGCGGGCATCAACCGCGTCGTCAACGCCATGAAGAACATCAACGCGCAGTTCCAGCCCCTCAACACCGAGTTGCAGGGGATGCAGAACCGCTACAACGCGCTGCTCGACGAGATTCAGAAGACCGGCGCGGTCGCCGATCCCAAGACGCTCGCGGCAAAGCAGGAGCAGGCTGATCAGCTCAAGCGCGACATGGAGCGCAAAGCGCAGGACGCACAGGTCGCGTTGGAGAAGCGGCGCGGCGAGGTCTTAGGACCCTTGCAGGAGGATGTTTACAACGCGCTGCAAACCTACGCGCAGCAGCGCGGCATCTCGCTCGTCATCGACATGAACCGCGTGCCCGTCCTCTACGCCGCCGACAGCGTGGACATCACACGCGACTTCATCACCGAGTACAACCGCACGCACCCGGCGACGACCGCCGCAGCGACGACACCGACGGGTCGCCCGTAACGCGCAAGCAGTTCGCCAACCAGTAGTCGGTCTTCAGTCAAACGCTTTTGCTGGCTGCCGACTACTGGTTGCTTTTTGAAGATCGTCCCCTGCGCCCGCACCCGCGCGCCAAAGGAGCTTATGAGATTTATACGTTCGAGCGTCGCCGCCATTATTCTCTGCGCCACCCTCGCCGCCGTCGCCCGCGCGCAGCAGCCGCAAGCACCCGCCCCGACTAAGCCGAGCCTCGAAGGCAAGGTCGCCATCATCGACACGAGCGCCTTCGCCGACGAGAAAGCGGGCATCCGCCGCATCATCGAAGCGGTCACCCGCGTCAACAACGAATTTCAGCCGCGCAGCACGGAGCTGCAACAGTTGCGCGCGCGCTACGATCAGCTCGTCAAGGAGATCAACGCCACCCCGACGACTACGGATCAACAGGCGGTCGCGCGCAAAGCCGACGACGCCGACTCGCTGAAGCGTGACATCGAACGCAAGTCGGAAGATGCCAAGACGGCTTACGAGAAGCGTCTGCGCGAAGCGCTCGCCCCCTTGCAGGACGATGTCTTCAAGGCGCTCGACGCCTACGCCAAGGAGAACGGCATCTCGGTCATCATCGACGCGAGCCAGGTGCCGGTGCTCTACGGCGACCGCAGCATCGACATCACAGCCCACTTCATCGGCATCTACAACCAGCGCAACCCCGCGACGGGCGCTGCCGCAACGACCGCCGGCGCACCCGCTGGGACGCGCAAGCCTTAAAACCGTAACGACTCTTCTTCGCGCGACTCGCGGGCGGCGCATGATGCTGCTCGGCGAGCGCGCGGTGGCGGCATAGTCTCCCATGGACACCCTTCTCGATCTGCGCGCCATACAGGAAATCCTGCCGCACCGCTATCCCTTCCTCCTCGTCGATAAGATCGTCGAACTCGTCCCGCGCGAGCGCATCGTCGGCATCAAGCAGGTGACGATCGGCGAGCCCTACTTTCAGGGTCACTTCCCCGGCGCGCCCGTCATGCCCGGCGTGCTTATCCTCGAGGCGTTGGCGCAGGTGGGCGCGATCCTCGCCCTTCGGGAGTTTGCGGACAGGGGCGAGAAGCTGCCGCTCTTTACCGGCATCAAGGAGGCGCGCTTTCGCCAGCCCGTCGTGCCCGGCGACACGCTCATCCTTGAGGTCGTAGCGTTGCGGACGGGCTCGCGCGTCCAGCGGATGCGGGGCGAGGCGAGAGTTGAGGGCAGGGGCGTCTGCGCCGAGGCGGAGATCACGAGCGTCGTCACCGACCGCGCCGCGCTAAAATGAAAAGGCAAAAGTAAAAAGGCAAAAGGCAAAAGTGAAGACAGCCGAACTTTTGCCTTTTGCCTTTTACCTTTTTAATTTCTAATGATTCATCCGACCGCCATCGTCAGCCCGAACGCACGGCTTGGACGCGACTGCCAGATCGGTCCCTACTCGATCATCGGCGACGGGGTGACGCTGGGCGACGCGGTGCGCATCGAGTCGCACTGCGTCGTCGATGGCTTGACCGAGATCGGCGACGAGACGCACGTCTTCCCGTTCGTCTCCATTGGTCTCGCCTCGCAGGACATGAAGTACAGGGGCGAGCCCGCCCAGACGCGCATCGGGCGTCGCTGCCGCCTGCGCGAGTTCGTCACCGTCCATCGCGGCACGGAGGGCGGCGGGATGTTGACCTCCATCGGCGACGACTGCCTCATCATGGCGCAGGCTCACGTCGCGCACGACTGCCTGGTGGGGAGTGGCGTCATCATGTCGAACGCGGCGACCTTAGGCGGTCATGTCCAAATCTCTGACGGCGCGAACATCGGCGCGTATTCGGGCGTGCATCAATTTTGTCGCGTCGGGCGCGAGGCTTACATCGGTGGCTACTCGGTCATCGCGGGCGACGCGCTGCCTTACGCGCTCACCGTCGGCAACCGCGCGAAGTGTTACGGTCTCAACCACGTCGGGATGCGTCGGCGCAACTACCCGCAAGGCGTAATCGACACGCTGCACCACGCCTTCCGCCTCCTGCTCTCCGCGAAGCTCAACACCACGCAGGCGCTCGAACAAATCCGCGCCGAGATCGCAGACTCGCCCGAAGTGGAAGAACTCGTGCGCTTCATTGAGACTTCGGAGCGGGGAGTAATCAAGTAAGAGCCGTCAATCGTCAATCGTGAATCGTAAATGGTGGTTGACTGCTTCGCCCGCTTTTACGATTGACGATTGACGATTGACGATTGACGAGTTATGCGTTACGGCTTAATCGCAGGCAACGGCAAGTTCCCGTTCCTCGTCATTGAGGGGGCGCGGCGCGCAGGTGTCGAGCTGTCGGTGGCGGCGATCAAGGAGGAGACCGATCCGGAGATCGAGCGCGCTGCCGAAACTGTCGGCGGGCGCGTGCAGTGGGTCGGCATCGGGCAATTGGGTCGCATGATCCGCTTCTTCAAGCGCGAGGGCGTGCGCGCGGCAATCATGGCGGGGCAGGTCAAGCACGTCCAGATTTTCAGCGGCGCGATCCCTGACGTGCGGATGCTGAAAGTTTTAGTAAGCTTGTCGCGCCGCAACACCGACGCGCTCATTGGCGCGGTCGCGAAAGAGCTGGCGAGCGAAGGCATTGAGCTGATCGACTCGACCTACTTCCTCCAAGACCAACTGCCGCGCGAAGGCACGCTCACGCGGCGCGCGCCCGACTCGCGCGAGCGCGGCGACATCGAGTACGGATTGGAAGTCGCGCGCGAGATCGCG
>JAVXVR010000249.1:0-8923 GCA_032230165.1 Acidobacteriota bacterium
TACACACTCATCCCGTCAATCAGAAGATACGGCATCCGGTCTCCGGCTTTAACCTTGAAACCTGCGTCGCCGTCGTGATCGCTTAGAGAGTGTTTGCGGTAAGTGATGCCGATCTGTGAGACGAGCGGGAAGATCAACCTCTGAACCGCGCCGAGATGCAGAACGAAGTTGCCGACGTGCGGGAAAATATGTGTGCGGAAGTAGGCGATGAACCACTCGTCGCTCGTCGCGTAGTCGAACATTTTGTCGGTCGTCTCAAGCAGGTGTTTCGCGTTCTCCAGACGCTCCTCGTTATAAGTTTCCAGAAGTCTCGCGTCGGCTCTGCCGCGAAGCGCGAGCGCGAGCTTCCACGCGAGGTTGTAGCCGTCCTGAATCCCTGTGTTCATCCCTTGCCCCCCGGCGGGCGTGTGGATGTGCGCGGAATCACCCGCGAGGAAACACCTGCCTTCGGAAAATTTATTGACGCGGCGCGAATGAACCCTGTAAACCGAAAACCAGTTGACCTGAGAGATGTCGAGATCAATTTTCGTGTCCTCGACGATCTGCCGCTCGATCTCCTCGTAGAGAATGTCGCCTTCGCGCCGCTCCTCGTTTGCGGGGAACGTGCCGATGATGCGGTAGCGACTTTCGCCCTTCATGGGGAAGAACGCGGTCAGCGTGTTCTGTGCCAGACATGCCATTAACGCATCGTGGCTGAACCGCCAGTCGATCCGCACGTCGGCGACGTAGAACAGGCGCTCGAACGTGCTCCCCTCAAACTCCATCCCGAGCGTGTGCCGCACGATGCTCTTCGCGCCGTCGCAACCGACGAGGAATTTCGCTTCGATTGTGCGCGTCTCGCCGCCCACAGTTTTGACGTGAGCCCTGACGCCGTCGTCGTCCTGCGAAAAACTCTCCAACTCGGTTTGCCAGAGAACGTCTCTACCCTGCGATTTGATAAAGTCGTAAAGCAAGCGCTCGTGTTTGCTCTGTTCGACGATGAGCAGGAACGGATACGGGCTCAAGCCTTCGCCGATGTCGGAGAAGTTAAGCTCGCCGCGCACCTCGCCGCCTTCGAGCAGCATGGCTTTCTCCGTGATCATGCCCTGCGCGACTAAACTCTGCGCGAGATCGATCTGCTCGTAGATTTCGAGCGTGCGCGCCTGCACGCCGATGGCTCTTGAGTAGGGCGTGATCTTTTCTTCCCTGTCGAGAATTATGAAATCAACGCCGTGTCTGATGAGCTGGCAAGCCAGAGCGAGACCCGTGGGACCCGCCCCGATGATGACGACATCCGTTTTGCTGGTTTCATTCATATCGTTTCGTGACCCGCGCCGGATCGCCCGCCGCAAAAGCCAACTGAAAAATTATCACTAACCTATAGCCCGGATAAACCAATCGTCAAATCGGTCTTTGAGCAAGCATTATTCCCGCCTATACTAGAAGTACCAATTTTGATTCTATTTCGCTGCGGCAATGCCAAAATATTCTTCTTCCATACCGAACGGGCTGATCCCGCTGGACGCCGCGTCTGAGACACCGCTTTATCGCCAACTGTACAACTACCTGCGCAAGGCAATCCTGAGCGGACAACTTGCTCCGGGCACGCGCCTTCAGTCGTCGCGCGAAATAGCGAAGGAACTCGATGTCTCGCGCAACACAGTGGTCAATGCCTTCGAGCAACTTCTCGCCGAAGGCTATCTGGAAGGGCAAGTTGGCTCAGGCACATACGTCTCGCGTGCGCTCCCCGAGGAACTCCTCAACGTCAAGACCATCACGCGGAGTTATGCCCGCGCGGGCGGCAAGGGTCCGGGGCTATCCGAGCGCGGCAAAGTGTTCGCTGCTTTCGCGCCGACAGTCCCGCGCGCGCCTGAGAGAGTGCGCGCGTTTCAGTCCGGCGTGCCCGCGCTCGACTCTTTCCCTTTCGAGATTTGGTCGAAGCTGGCTTCGAGGCACTGGCGTCGTCCCGCCAACAGTCTGCTCGGGTATGGCGAGCCGCAAGGTCACGCGCCGCTGCGGCGTGCCATCGCTTCCTATCTGGGAGTTGCGCGCGCGGTGCGTTGTACGCCCGAGCAGGTGATCGTCGTTGACGGCGCGCAGATGGCTTTTGATCTGATCGCGCGCGTGTTGCTCGACCCGGGCGATACGGCTTGGATGGAAGAGCCGGGTTATCCGGGCGCGCGTGCGGCTCTCGTCGCCTCCGGCGCGCGCCTCGTTTATGTTCCCGTTGACGAGGAAGGTCTCGACGTAGCGGCGGGCGCAGAGTTAGACGCGAAGGCGCGACTGATCTATGTCACGCCTTCACACCAGTTCCCTCTGGGGATGACGATGAGTCTGCCGCGCCGCCTTGCGCTGCTTGAGTGGGCGAGCCGCGCGGGCGCGTGGGTGATGGAGGACGACTTCGACAGCGAGTACAGGTATGAGGGGCGACCCATCGCGTCGCTTCAGGGGCTCGACAACGACGGGCGCGTGGTTTACATCGGGACGTTCAGCAAGTTTCTCTTCCCGTCGCTGCGTTTGGGCTACATCGTCGCACCTGAAGCTCTGGTTGACGCTTTCATCTCGGCTCGCGCGATGGTCGGTCGTCATTCGCCTTCCGTCGAGCAAGCCATCCTGACGGACTTCATCGAGGAGGGACACTTCGGGCGTCACATCCGCCGGATGCGCACGCTCTACGCGGAGCGCCAGACGTTTTTAATCGAGGCTCTCCAAAGAGAGTGCGGCGACCTGCTCGAAGTGGAGCCCTCCGCCGCCGGAATCCAACTGGTCGCGTGGTTGCCGGAAGGGTTAGACGATCAAGAGGTCGCGCGGGAAGCCGCGGCGCGCGGTGTAGAGGCACGCCAGATGTCAATCTTCTACGCGGGGACGCCGCCCCGCGCGGGCTTGGAATTGGGCTACGCCGCATTTAACCGGAGCGAGCTTCGCAAGGGCGCGGCACATCTCTCCGCCTCGATCCGCTCGTGCATGGACATGAAACGCAGGGAGAGACGACGGCGCGCGAGTTAAGCCTTGACCGCGTGACCTGGCACGGCTCAGACCAATCACGAAGCCCAACCCGCCCCGCTAGTCAATCTTGTTGACCTTCTGCGTGAATGATCGCGCGTCGTTTTGTGGTCCCGCGTCCGCGGGCGTGAGTGAGCACTTCCACACGTACTCGACCGCGCCGGGCTCTTTCTGGGGCGGCTTCACTTTCCACTCGAACACCTCGCTAGCTTCGAGGTACGGCACAACTTTCTCGGCGAACTTCAGATTGAAGATGTGCGCCCCGACCTTTGCCAGCCGCTCAAACTTCATCTTGCGCCCGGCGACCGACATCTGCCCCGAAATGTTTTCGACGGCGCAGACGACGTAGGTCGTGTTCTCGATGGAAGTGAAAGAGACGGCTTTGACCGCGAGGTCGATCTCGCTCGCCTTCTTCGCGCCGGAGTTTGCCTTGTCCGATTCCTTCGGCGGCTCTTCCTTACGGGGCGGGATGTCTCCCCAACTCGATGGCGCGATCTGCACGGTCGAGCGGTTGTTGGTCTCGTTCACCTCGGAAACCTGCTGATGAGAGTCAGCGAACACTTGGTAGCGGACGCGCGCAAGGGATCGTCCGCCGGTCGAGAAGCGAATCGTCGCGCCGCTGTTCGGCAGAAGCGACTTGATCGGCTCGTCGTAGCTCCCGAGTTGTGTGCCGTCCGCGGCGTAGAGGTAGAGCGTGGCGACGCACGCGCCCGACGCGCTCATGCCGCGATTCCAGATCAACGCTTCGATCTCGTGTTCCCCCGCCACCAACGTGCTCCTCACGCCTAAATCCGGGAGGCTGCGCTGCGGTGACGCGGCGGTGGTGGCGGTCGCCTCACTCAGTCGCGGGACGAGAGACACAGACCCCGCCAGCAGAAGTACAACCCGGAGCAGTGATGTCACGCGTCTCATACTCGCACCTCTTCCTTCCCCTAATCAGCCCCTAACCTTTTCTCATCACGCCCCGCACGCCGATGACCGCGCCGGCTGAGCGCCGGCTACAACGGGCGCTTGAAGAAGAGGATGGTTTTCGCGCCGTCGTTGTAGGCGGTGACCAACTCCCACCCGTTGACCCCTAAGAGACTCATCTCGGGGCGCAGCGTCTCTTCGTTCAGCTTGCCGATCTTCGAGACCGTCGTGTACTCCCACTTGCGGGGCGCGACGGCGGAGCGTGTGATTTGGCTCTTCGCCTTCCACCCCACGACGCAGACGAGCACAGCCGCCACCAACACCACGACCCAGGAACTCTTACGTCTCATAGATGTATTCCCCCTCACGCTCCTCGGAGCCGCGACTTCAACCACTAACTCCGTAGGCGGAAACCCACCGCGCCGGTGTCGGTCTGGACGAGAACCCGCTGCGTGGAAGCACCCGCCGGGCTTTTGCGCCTGTAGAGTTATTAATTTTCATCCTTCCTCACTGGACGGTCGTCACCTTGCAGGAATAGAACATCATGAAATCGCTCGGGACGATCGAAATCTGCTTCCACTCGGCGTCCGTCGCGTTCAGCAGGAACAGGATGTGCTGGTCGCCGTCCTGCGCGAAGGTGGCGTTGGAATTGCCGCCCGGCCCGAAGTAGGACAGCGTCTCGCCCGCGTAGACGCGGACGGAGAAGTCGATCAGGTAAGTCTGCCCCGCGGCGGGCTTGAGGTTTATCGCTAACTCGGAGCCGCTACTGGGGTCGTAGTAGAGGTTAATCGGCTTGTTGTCCGGGGCGGCGGAGTAGAGGATGCTCCCCGCCACATAAAGGAATGCCCTGTTAGCCACAGAAGGTTTAATGGGGGTGAGCGTGGCGTACTCGTCGGACGCGCTCACGTCCTTACCGCCCGACGCCTTCACCGCCGCGCGGATCGTGTTCAAGTCGAGCGGCGGCGCGGCACGCCCCTGCGATCGTGACGCACGCGCTTTCTTCGGCACCTGTGTCGCCCCGTTCCCCGAAAAGACCGTCACCTTGGGCAGCGCCCCGGCGCGTGGCGGTGTGCGGGTGATCTGCGCCCGCGTCGAGGCGACTGAGAGGACGAGCATGAGTAGGGCAATAGCGGGCATGAGCCTGCCGCAAAAAATCTTTTCTGTTGTCATCGTGTTCTCTCCCTGAAACGTTGCGCCCGCGCGCCGCGCTCAGTCGTTAGTCCTGATCCTCGTTCTCATTTTGCACGTCACGCTTATCCCCGTGACCGCGCACGAGTAGCCGGCGGGTGCCTTCTGCCCGATAGAAACGGGTCGGCTCGCGTCGCCGTACCAGCAGCCGACCAACTGTTCTTTGGTGGCGCTGTCGGTGCTGACCTGCGCGTAGCTAAAATCTACCCAAGTATTGAGGCGTTGCTCCCACTCCGTCGCCACGTTGACGGGTCCGATCTGAATGCGCTTCGGGCAGTAGATGATGATCTCTTTGACTTGCGGACTCTTCGCCACGGGCTTCGCGTCGCGCCCGCCCGGCGCGAGCGCGCGGATGGTGTGCGGCGGCGCGAGCGCCGTCATCAGCAAAAGCAAAATCGCGCCGCCTGCCCCGAACAGATTTCTGCGCTTCATCACATTTCTCCTTCCACGTTCAGCGGAACTGAGCCACGCGAACGCTGCCCTATAGACCAACCCGCTTACTGCTGCTTGATCGCCGCAGACTTCACCTGACTCAGATCGACCTGCTCTTCCGTCCCGTCGGCGAGCGTGAGCACGAGCGTGCCCGATGCTGGCAGGCAGAGGCGGTTGCCCGGCTGCGCGGTGATCATGGTCGCGACCGGCGTCGCAGTCGTCGCGCCACCCGACGACGCCGCGCCGTCCACGCGCACGCGATAGGTGTCAACGTACTCTGTGACGACGAGGCGCAGGAGGAACTGCTGCGCCTGCTGCCCGCGCACGACGATCTTCTCCAACTTGCGCTTGCTCTCGCCGCGCACGGGGTCGAGGAAACCGCCCGCGACGCGGCGCGAGCGTGCGTCGAAGACCTCGTAGTCGAAGCCGTGCAGGTTGGCTCCCTTGTCCGCTTTCACGTCGAAGGTCAGAGTCACCTCGCCGGGTCCCGCCGTGAAGCTGTAGAAGTATTCGGTCTTGTCGTCTGTGCCTTCGCCCTTCACTTCGTTCGAGACGAACGGCGTCGGATTGTCGCGGTCGGTCGAGGGCGTCGTCTGCGTCGCGGCGGAGACCGCGCACACGCACAGGGCGACGAGCCCGCCGAGCAGAATGTTCCAACGGCGCGTGCGCCGCGCTGTACTCATCTTTACTGTCGTCATCACGTCTCTCCCTTTTTATCTTCTTTCAAATCTTGCCCGCCGCTTGGGCGCGGCGCACGTCTATGCTCAGTGCCAGTTGTTGACCGTGCCGCATGGTCGCCCAGGCGAGCCGCACATTTTGAACGCGAAGCCTGGGCACGGCGGCGGCGATTTCATCAACCCGAAATCATTGAGGTTCATGTCGAGCCGCCCCTTGTAGCCGCCCCAGTCAACCGCCAAGCCGCCACTGTCGAGCTTGCCGCCGGGCGCGACGGAGTACTCGGGGTTGTCAGTCCACTTGTACCGCGTCCCCACGTGGAGGTTGGTCTGCGCCCCAGCGTTAAAGTCCGTGACCCAGAACCCTTTCTCAGCCTGCACGTCCACGCAGGTGGACATCGCGCCTGCGGTGTCGCAGCGCGACTGGTTGACGTACTTGTCGAGGTTCGGCTCCAGCGCGACGGGGATGAGCCAGCCGCCCGCCGGGATGCGCGTCACGTCGGCGATGGGGATGATCTGCATCTGGTAGTAGTTGGCGGAGTCGCTGATCGTGATGGACTGCGACTTCGAGAGGTTGATCGCCGACGCCGACGTGTTGCGCTCGACCTTGAGGTAGATGATGGCCGGTCGCTCGTAGAAGGCGAGGTTCTTCATCCCCCAGTTGTACGGGTTGAGATCGCCGCCAACACGACCGCAGCCGTTCGTGTTCTGCTCGTCGTAGCCCATGTCCTTGGCGGTCTTGCCCGGTGGGATCGGCAGCCCGCACCTCATGCTGTGCGTCGCCGCCTCCATCGCCGCGCGCGCCGCCTGAAGCATCGCCTCGCGCATGACATCTATCGCCGCCTCCGGTATCTCGCCCGCCGGGATGAGGCTGAGCGCGAAGTCCACGGCGCTGGTCGCGACATACTCGTTAGCCTTGCCGATGAACTCGGACATGCTCGGCAGCGCGGGCGGGATGCCGAGGTAGGCGAGGAAGAGCTTGAAGGCGGTCTTCAAAGTCTCGCGCATGTAGAGGCACGCGCCGGTCGGGTGCTCGTCGTTGGCGTCGCACTGCCCGCCCGTCACCGCCCAGCTCATCGCGTTGACGATCACGTCCTGCAACTTCGTGTAGATGAACGACGCGTAGTCAACGACATAGACGAGCACCTCCCAAGCGTTGTCCGGCAGCTCCTTGTAAGCGGTCGCCGCGACGGTCAGCTCGTAAGCGTTGTAGGCGCACTCCGGATAGTTGTTCCAGACTCTGTACTCCGAGGGCCAGCCGAACTGCGGGCTCAGATTCATGTGACCTTTGTAGATGGGATCGTTCGTGCCGTAGATCAACTCCTCGTTCGACTGCGAGGTGAAGAGCCCATCGACCATGTTCGGCGGCAGGTAGCTGAGCACAGTCACCTTGATCGGGCTGCTCTCCCTGTAGTCAGTGATGCCCGCCGCGCCGAGCGCCTTCTTGAACGCCTCCGCCTTTTTCTGGAGCCGCGCCTTCAACTCCTCCTCTGCGTGGGCAATCGCGTAAGCAACGTTCCCCACGTCCACGCGCACCCACGGCGAAGGTCCGCCGAGACAGTGCGCGACCTTCCCGCCGCTGACTGGCACGACGCGCAGGTAGACCGCAGTCGTCTGCACGTTCGGCAGTCCCGCCACGATGAACTTGTCGCTGACCGTCACCGTCCCCGCCTGCAAAGTGCCCTTGCCCTTCGTCGTCAGATTCGCGCCGGGCGGCGGGGCTCCGTAAGTCACGGATAGGACGGTCTGGCGCAGCAGCCCCTTCGTCTGATCCCAGTTGACGCAGCCGACAACTCCCGCAGGCGTCGCCTCTGGTTCAGAAGCGATCTGGACGGCGACCTTGCCCACGCCCGGGTGTCCCGCGACGGCGAAGACGAGGTCGTGCGATGCGCTCAGACCTACCTGACTCTGATCGAGGAAGAAGCTCTTCTCGTAGGTCGTCGTCTTCTCGCGCACGCCCTTGTAGTCGGGGTCGTAGTTCTGCGCTAGCTTATCTAAGCGGACTCGTAGGTCGCCGGGCAGCGCGGGCGGGTTGAGTTTGGGAAGCGCGGGCACGCGGTCGCCAAAGACTGAGCTTTGTTCCAGCAGGTGCGTCCGCAGGCTCGCGCTCGTGTCGCAGCGATAGACGCGCGTCATGAAGCGCACCTGAAAATAGTTCGTGCGCGGATCGGTCTTGTAGCGTCGGAAGTCGCTCAGGCAGTTCGACAGCTCGTAGTCGTCGCGCGCCGAGCCATCGGGCGCGCGCCCCCCGACGGAGGGCGCGCGCGCACTGCCGGCGGGGCGGTCACTCAACACGGGACCATAGACGTTAGCCGGGGCGCGACCCGGCGCGGAGAAGAGTTGCTGTAGCGTGCTCTTCTGGAAGGCGATGGAGAGTTTGTTCGCGCTCGCTTTCGCGCCGGGCTGCAGCGCGTTACGCGAGGTCTGGCAGCGGAAGGTGATGATGAGGCGATCAGCCGTCTCCTCGACGCTCACGTCGTCTGCGCCCTTCGACGCGCCCTCGCACTCGAAGACGCCGAGCGGCAAAGACTCGTTCATCAACGCGACGGCGGGGAACCCAGCCGTGCGCGTCGGGACGTTGAAACTCGCGCGCGCCACGCTTTTCGAGCGTCCGAGCTTCGACAGCTCCGCGTCAACCCTTTGACTGATCTGGAAGTTTCTGGCGGTCGCATTTGTTCCCGCACCCGCGCCGGTAACAGCGGGCGGCGTGCGCGTGATCGCGGGCGTTCTGGTGTTCG
>JAVXVR010000327.1:0-3395 GCA_032230165.1 Acidobacteriota bacterium
AGTTAAAGCCGCCACGAATGCAGTGCACGTGGCGGCTTTAACTTTGGGCGAGGGTAGGGCTGCCTCATTCACCATCGGGTACACAAGTTACCCCACTTAACATTCCGTTACCCTGCGAGACTCTGCCTGCTCGCCTTCACGGTTTGCAAGCCGCATGCGTCCTTCGCGGTAGGTCATCTAGATCGCTAGACCTCACAGAGCACCACTACCCTAGAACAACTCGAAACACCCTGCTCCGACTTTACTGAGACAGACATCTGAAGGCTCGAAAGCGCGGTATCTCTCTTGCGGGCGAGCCGCTCAAGACGCCTCAAGCCCCCGACCCGTGGCCCGCGCCTTAGTCGGACAAAGAGACTGCCGTCAACGAGTTACGGAGAACAGCGGGCGCGAGCCTATCGCGACTCAAGAATTCCTCAAGGGGGGTTAAATACTATTCACTCGTTTTGAGGAAGGATTTGAGCGCGAGTTGACTCGGCGCATGCCGCAACCACACAGGACCCCACTAACGAAGGAGTGAAGAATAATGTTTACGGGTTTGCAGAAGTTTCTGAATCGTCAGTTCGTGGAGAGCGATCAGTCGTCGTGCCGCTCCGCCGTGAGAACCATCAAGGCTGGTCACAGGGGAGTTCCGAGGGACGGCTTGAAGACGACCGCCAACAGCCCCTTCGCCGCCGCTGGCGTAGCGCTGCTCATCATCTTGGCGCTCGCCGCGCTCCCCGCATTGACGACCGCGCTTGCAGCCAACCCGGCAGCGGGCACGCTCGGCGCGACGGGAACATCTGTGACTTGGAACGGAATGGCAGTGACCTTCGCCGATCCGGTCAGCGCCAGCGAGAAGACGTGTCAGGACGGGACGAACTGCGACACGTTCAAGCTGACCATCGCGGGCACACCCGCCGACTGGACGGGTAAGAAGGTTCACATCCAGATCGACTGGTTGAGTCCGACCTTCGACTACGCGCTCTCCGTCCACAAGGGCACGACCGCCGATCCCATCACAGCTTACTCGGACAACCCCATCGACTCGCCGCGCAACTTCGAGGCGGTGGACATCGATCCGAACGCCTCGGGCGTGGGCGACTACACGGTGCACGTCATCTACTTCACGACCTCCGAGCTAGACCCGTACCATGGCACGGCGAGCGTCGGCGTGCTACCCGCCGCCACGCCGACACCGACACCGCCGCCCGTCTCGACTGAGTCGTCCGCGCGCTACTTCAACTACAAGCCGCCCCAAGGTCTCGGCACGGGCGCGGGCGAGCCTTCCATCGGCGTCAATCCAAAAACGGGCAAAGCCTTCTTTGAATCGAACACGCAGACGCTGCGCGTGACGTTCGACGACTCAACGTCGCCCGCCAAGACCACCTGGGAAGACAAGAGCGCGCCGAACGCCGTGACGAGTCTCGATCCGATCCTCTTCACCGATCAGCGCACCGGGCGCACCTTCACCTCGCAGCTTGCGGGCGTGACCAGTCTTATGTCATTCAGCGACGACGACGGCGAGACGTGGACGCCGAGTCAGGGCGCGGGTATCCCCGCGTCCGTCGATCATCAAACGATAGGTGCCGGTCCCTTCGCCCCGCCCCTGACGCGTGATGCGACCTCGCCGCTCTACAAGGACGCCGTCTATTACTGCTCGCAGGACTTGGGCGTTGACGCCTCGTGCGCCGTCTCGCTCGACGGCGGTTTGACCTTCGGTCCGGCGGTTCGCATTTACACCGAACTCGATTGCAGCGCGGGGCTGCACGGTCACCTCAAGGTCGCGGCGGACGGGACGGCTTACGTGCCGTCGAAGGGCTGCGGCGGTCAGCAGGCTGTCGTCGTCACCGAGAACAACGGCTTGACGTGGGACATCAGGAAACTGCCGGGCAGCGTCGAAGGCGAGACTGATCCGTCGGTCGGCATCGGCGAGGACGGCACGGTCTACTTCGCCTACAGCAACGGCGACGGTCACGCACGCGTCGCAGTCTCGCACGACAAGGGGCACACGTGGGCTGACGATCAAGACCTCGGCTTCTACCAAGGCATCCAGAACTCAGTCTTCCCCGAAGCCGTGGCGGGCGACAGCAACCGCGCGGCGGTCTTCTTCCTCGGCTCTTCGACGCCGGGCGTGAACGGCGCGACGGGTCCCGACCCGTCGGGATTCACGGGCACCTGGTACGGCTACGTCTCGACGACCTACGACGGCGGTCATAGCTGGACGACCGTCAACGCCACGCCGAACGATCCCGTCCAGCGTGGACCTATCTGCACGCGCGGCACGCTGACCTGCACCGGCACGACGCGCAACCTGCTCGACTTTAACGACCTGACGATTGACGGCAAGGGACGCGCCGTGGCGGCTTACGCCGATGGCTGCATCTCGCCGCAGTGCATACAGGGCAACGACCTGAACGGCGACGGCAAGCTTGATGGCAACGACAACGACGGCTCACAACTCGCGACCATCATCCGCCAGTCGGGCGGTAAGGGTCTCTTCGCGCGCTTCGACGTCGAGCTGGTCAAGAACCTACCCGGCGCGCCGCAGCTCGTCGCGCAGCACGACGGCAAGACGGCGTTCCTTTCGTGGTCTGTGCCGGACGACGGCGGCTCAGCCATCACCGCTTACAAGGTCTATCGTGGCACGGCGACGAGCGAGACGCTTTTGGCGACCGTCGCGGGCGACGTGAACTCTTACAACGACGCTACCTTCAACGGCGGCTCCTTCTACTACCGCGTCAGGGCGGCGAACGCGAACGGCGATGGTCCACTGTCGGGCAAGGTCACGCCGACATTGCTCGCGCCGGTCGTCGTCGAGTCGCCGTGCAAGCTGCCCGGCGTGACCATCATCAAAGACGCGACAGGCGACGCCGACGGCGTGGCGGGTCACGATATCGAGAAGGTCTCCATTGCGGAGCCATACTTCCCGGACGGCTCAAGCAAGCTCTACTTCACTTTGAAGGTGGGCAGCCTTGATCCGGTGGCGACGCCGAACACCTCCTGGAAGGTGCTCTTCAAGGCGCCCGACGGCATCACGCACTTCGTCGAGATGAACACGTTTGACCCGACGGCGATCAAGTTCACCTACGGGCACATCGAAGTTGACGCGACGACGGGCGTGAACAACAACATCAGCGACGGCGCTGCCGACCCCGCAAGCGGGTTTACAAAGGACGGAACGATCACGCTCGTCATCGCGAACTCGAAGGTCGGCAACGCGGCGGCGGGTCAGAGTCTGGTCGCGATCAAGGGCGAAGTGCGCCTGCTCGTCGGCGCGACGCGCGGTCTGCTCGCCGTCGTTGACGACACGGGTTCGGGCAGCTACGCGGTCGCCGGCAACGCCTCGTGCGCGCCGAAGCCCAACGCGCCGACGAACCTCATAGCCATCCCCACGCGCGATCGTGGGAGGGCGAGCA
>JAVXVR010000329.1:0-4596 GCA_032230165.1 Acidobacteriota bacterium
CGCAGGGTAATCACACGGAGTTCAACGCGCGTATGCGCCGCCTGATGGAGCCGCGCTGGACGCCGCTCGTCGTCGTGCGCGGGAGCGACGAAGGACAGACCTACACCTACACGCGCGAGGACGGCGACAAGTTCAAGGTCATCATCATCGCCCTCGGCGACCGCGACGGCACGGTGCTCGAAGTCGGCTTGAACGAAGAGGAGTTCTTCAAGCTCCTGTTGAACCCGGAGCAGGAGACGAAGAACATCAGCGACGCGGCGACGAACCAGAGCACGGACAAAGACAACTAAGGCGCGCTAACACCACCTCTCCCGCAATTCACAAACTCTCGACCGTCCCGGTAAGGACAGTTGCCATGATGAACATAAAACTCCCTCTGTCGCTCCTCGTGCTGCTCCTCTGCCTCGCGCCCGCCGCCTTCGCGCAGGAGCGTGAGAAGGAAGAGGTCTTGCAGATCAACACGCGCGTCGTCTTCCTCGACGCGCTCGTCACGGACAAGAAGACGAAAGCCACAGCGTCTGATCTCTCTGCCGAGAACTTCGAAGTCCTCTCAGACGGGCAGCCGCGCAAGGTGACCTACTTCTCGCGCGAGGGCGACGCCGCGCGCCGACCGCTCGCGCTCGTCCTCGTCTTCGACCTTGAGCGTATCGGCTCTGGTCGCTACCTGCGCCGCACAGACATCATCGAGGCGATGGCGAAGGAGCTGGAGAAGCTACCGCCCGGCGACGAGGTCGCCATCGTCGTGCTCGATCCCGGCGGGCAGGAGGGCAAGCGCGAGTGGCTCACGCCCTTTACGCGCAACCGTGGTCAACTCGCCTCCGCCATGTCGATCATCCCGACGCTCGTCGGCGAGGGCGGCGACGGCGGCGAGAGCATTACGATCAGCGTCGGCGACTCGAAGCAGAAGCACGTCGAGGTGAAGGACGGGCAACAGTCGCAGGATGCAAAGAGCGGGCAAGCGCCCACGGACGAGGAGGCGAAGCGGACTGCCGAGATCGCGAAGGCTCAGGCTGAGATCGAAAAGGCGAAGAAGGGCATCCTCGACGAAGGCGACGAGATGGACACGGTCGTCAATAAAAAAGGCGAGAAGCTGACGCGCATCCTTAAGGCGGACGGCACGCTCGTCATCACGAAGATGAACAAGAAGGGCGAGGAGGAGTCGGGCACGCACGACGACTTCGATCTGCCGCGCGCGACCTACGAGGTCACGAAGCGCATCGCACGGGAGCGTCCCAACTCGCAGGCGGCAATCGTCTATGTCACGGACGGGCTCGCGCCGATGGAGTACGAGGAGCGCGACTTCGTAGAGGATCGACTCAACCGCCAGAACGTCATCTTCAGCGCGCTCGTCACAGACATGAAGACGGGCTTGAAGCTGGCGAAGCCGCTGCTTTCGCCGCTCGGCAACTGGGCTGGCATCGGCATCTACGGCGTCGTACAGCACGTCGCTAAGGCGGCGGGCGGCGACGTTGTTCGCGTCCGCACCCCTGCGGACTACGCGAAGGGCTTGAGCCAGATCATCGGCAACCTCAACGCGCGCTACAGTCTCGGCTTTACGCTCGCCGACGCGGAGATGGACGACGGCAAGCTCCACCCGCTCGAAGTCCGCATCCACGCCAAGGATGTGAAGGGTAAAGATCGCAAGCTCGAAACGAAAGCACGCCGCGGCTACTTCATGCCGACCACCCCGAAGTCGCAAGAGGCGAAGAAAGACGGGGCGAGCGGCGTGGGCGCGGCGCAGACGAAGAACGAATAATTTTTCGCGGCGCGATCCGCCAATGCCCACACGCTTGCTCATCAAGGTGACGCGATGAGAGACAGAATCAAAATCAACGCCGCGTCGCTCTGCCTCGCGCTCACCTGCGTCTTTGCCAACGCGCGCGCGCAGACGCCCGGCGGCTCGCCGACGATTGACGCAAGCGGCGCGAGCGCGGTCGTCGTCGCTGAGGGCGTCGCGAAGTGGAAGACGAAGGCGGGCGGGAGTATCTATTCGACGCCGCTCGTCGCCAGTGGCACGCTCTACTTCGGCAGTCACGACTACGCAACCTACGCCGTGGACGCGGCGACGGGGCAGGAGCGTTGGCATTTCAAAACCGGCGGGCGGGTGCTGGGCTCGCCCGCGCTCGCCGCAGACGGCTCGCTCTACGTCGGCAGTCAGGACACGAAACTCTACGCGCTCGACTCTACGACCGGTGCGGTCAAGTGGAAGTTCAAAGCGCAGTACGCGATCAACTCCGTGCCCGTCGTCGCAAACAATTCGGTTTACTTCACGGGCACGGACGGGATTCTTTACGCCATCGAGACCGCGTCGGGGAAGTTGCGTTGGATTTTCTCCGGCATGAACGGGATGCCGACCTCGCCGCAAGTTCTCGGTGACTCAATCCTCGTCGCCAACGCCGGAGGCTTGTACGCGGTTGACGCCGCGACGGGTCAGAAGCGTTGGGTCTATCGCACGGAGCGACCCGTGACCGGCTCAGCGGCTATCGCAGACGGCACGGCGTACTTCGGCAGCCTCGACGGAAACCTCCACGCGGTTGACGCGCGCACAGGCGAGCTTAAATGGAAGTTCAAGACAGGCGGCGGTCTGCCTTTCTCGCCGACGGTCGCAGGCGGCGCGGTCTTCTTCGGCGGCATCGACGCGAACTTCTACGCGGTTGACTCGTCAAGCGGGCAAGAGCTGTGGCGCTTCACCGCAGAGAACGGCGTCACGTCCGCGCCGACGGTTGCGAACGGCACAGTTTACTTCGGCAGCGCGAAAGGTCTCTATGGACTTGAAGCGAAGACGGGGCAACAACGCTTCTGGTTCGAGACCTCGCACATCGTCACCTCCGCGCCGCTCGCCGCGAATAACCTCATCTACTTCGGCGGCTGGGACGGCACGCTCTACGCCGTCGCGCCTTGAGCCTTCGCGTCGCTACATGAATGAGATGTGGCGCAGGCTCTCGACGACGAACCAGAGCAGGACGACAGCGGCGCACGCGAGCAGGATGTCGAGCGACGAAAGGATCGTCGCCGCGAGGATATCCGCGCGCCGGAGCGGAAAGCGACCGCGTCGCCAGCCGCGCAGCATGTAGAGCAGGACGCCAAGACCCACCGGCAGCAGCGACGCGACCAGCACCACGCACGCCCAGAACGAGAGAAATACCGCGCCGTCGAACGGGAGAAAGAGACCCGCGACCGCGACGACGAGCAGCGCTGGCGGCGTCGCCGCCACACGCCACGCCCGACTCTTCTTCGTCTCCGTCATCATCCTTCTCTTCCTTTCGTCGCTCTGCAAGTTACATCTCCGACGCGTGTCGTGTCATCGCCCGCAATTGTCAACTGTGTGGCGGCTGAGGCGCGCGCGGCTGTGTGACAGTCAGTAGTTTGACACAGCCGCTGGCGGGACAAACTCGTTGACACTCAGAAAATCGCGCGAGTATCATCCCAGCCGTCCCCGCACGTTTCGCACCCGCGCTCGCCCGAAGCAGTTTGATCGAGAGAGAGATCGCACGCGAGTCGTCGTTCGCACGCGCGTCTCGCGATGGTTTAGCTGATGGAAACACTTGAGATTCGTCGCGTCGGCGTACTCGTGAAGCCGAACCACCCGGAGGCGTCCAGAACCATCTGTCGCCTGCTCGAATATTTCCACGCGCGCGGCATCCAACTGGTCGCCCCCGTCAGCGTTGACCGCGAAGCGATTGAGCGCGAGGCGGGTTGCGCGCTCGAAGTCCTGGAAGACGAACGTCTCGCCGCGTTCGTCGATCTGATCGTCGTGCTCGGCGGCGACGGCACGATGATCGCAACGGCGCGCTTGCTCGATAAACGTAACGTCCCGGTCGTCGGCATCAACTACGGCACGCTCGGCTATCTGACGGAAGTCCGCGTCGAGGAGATGACCACCGCGCTCGACGCGATACTGGCGGGCAACTACTGGCTCGACCAGCGCGTGATGCTCGCCGCAGAGGTGTGGCGCGGCGAAGAAAAACTTTTGCGCAACCGCGTCTTGAACGACGTGGTCATCTCGAAGTCCGCCTTGGCGCGCATCATTGAGATCGAGACGCGGCTCGATGGGCAGCTCGTCAACGTCTTTCGCGCCGACGGGCTGATCGTCTCCACGCCGACGGGCTCGACCGCCTACAACCTCTCTGCGGGCGGACCCATCATCTACCCTTCGATGAACGCCGTCGTCATCACGCCCATCTGCCCGCACACGCTCTCGAACCGACCCCTGGTTGTCCCAGACACCGCCGAGATCGAAGTGATTTTGAAGACGCCGAAAGAAGAAGTCGCGCTCACGCTCGACGGGCAGGTCGGTGTCCGGCTCGAAGCGGGCGACCGCGTCAAGATCGCCAAGAGCCGCACCGCCTTCAATCTCATCCAGCCCGTCAACCGCAACTACTTCGAGGTGCTGCGCGGAAAACTGAAGTGGGGGCGATAAGAAACGATGAAGTAGGAACGATGATTGATGAATGAAAAGCCGTCAGTAGTCAGTCGTCAGTTGTCCGCTGCACGTGGTTGACGAGCGGCGAACTGAAGACGGAGACGACGGCTTGACGACTAGCAACTGACAACTGACGACGGACAACTGACAATCTTGCTATGGCGAAACTAACA
>JAVXVR010000495.1:0-3279 GCA_032230165.1 Acidobacteriota bacterium
CTCATTTCGGGGAGACGCACGGGCGCGACGCCCTGCGCGGCGGCGAAGTAGCTCATGTCGTCCTCGCCCGGCGGGACAGTCCCCGCCACGAGCACGGACTCGTGCCCCTCGCGCGCAAGCCCCGCCGTCAGCCACGCGACGTGGCGCGCGGGTCCGCCGACGTTTAAGCGCGCGATGATGCGAACGATCTTCATAAAGAAGCAATCAGCAGTCAGCGGTCAGCAATCAGCCAATCAGTTTTTACTGAGTGCTGGCTGCTGATTGCTGATTGCTGACTTTCGCAGCGTCCTTCAACTCCATTTTGTTCGCGCCGGTCTCGGCGACGAGGTTGGAGGCGTGGAGCAGGCTCTCGAACGTCCCGGCGTCAGTCCACCAGCCTTCCAACTCGTCCCACGTCATCGCGCCGCGCTCGATGTAGGCGTTGTTGACGTCGGTGATCTCAAGCTCGCCGCGCCCCGAAGGCTTGAGCGTCTTGATGATCTCGAAGACTGCTGCGTCGTACATGTAGATGCCGATGACGGCGTAGTCAGACTTCGGCGCGTCGGGCTTCTCCTCGATGCGAAGCACCCGCCCGCCTTCGAGTTCGGGCACGCCGAAGCGTTGCGGGTCAGAGACTTTCTTCAAGAGGATTTTCGCGCCCCCATCCTGCTCGCGGTAGGCGCGCACGGCGCGACTGATGTTGCCCTCGATGATGTTGTCGCCGAGCACGATGCAGACCGCCTCGTTGTCGGCGAAGTCTTCGCACAGAGAGAGCGCGGCGGCGATGCCGCCTTCGCCCTCCTGATAAGTGTAATTGAGGTGCTTGAGACCGAAATCACGCCCGTTCTTCAGCAGCTTCAAAAAATCGCCCGCCGAGTTGCCGCCCGTCACAATCATGATCTCCCTGATCCCGGCGTTGATGAGCGTCTGGACGGGGTAGTAGATCATCGGCTTGTCGTACACGGGCAACAGGTGCTTGTTCGTCACCGCCGTCAGCGGACGCAGACGCGAGCCCAACCCCCCAGCTAACACGACACCTTTCATTCATTACCTCCGGTAGCATTCAGCAGTCAGCAATCAGCCTTCAGCAAAAGCATTTGTCTGGCTGAGCGCTGAATGCTGACTGCTAACTGCTTCTTAATCAATGAATCTTGCGAACCACAACTCTAACATGAGCAGCGTCCAGAGTCGGTGCGCGTGGTCGCGCTGCCCCGTGGTGTGTTCTTCGACGAGGCGGCGTACCGCTTCAGGTTTGAAGAGACCGCGCCGCAGCGACTTCTCCGAGAGCAGCGTCTCGCGCAGGAAGGGCTGCATCTCGCCCCGAAACCAGTGACCGATGGGCACGCCGAAGCCCTGCTTGCGCCGATCCAGATTCTCGGCGGGCAGGAGCTTCCTGAGCACCTTCTTCAATAAATATTTCGTCGTGCGCCCGCGCAGCTTCAACTCTTCGGGAAGACTTGCGGCGAACTCGATGACGTGGTGATCGAGAAAGGGCGCGCGCGCCTCCAGAGAGTTAGCCATGCTGGCGATGTCAACTTTGACAAGCAGATCGTTCGGCAGATAAGTCATCGTGTCGGCGAGCAGCGCAGCGTCCACGACGCCCGCGCCGTTGGCGCGCGCAAACCACGGCGACAGAAAATCCGCCGCGTGGTGCGGCATCATCCGCGCGCGGAACTCCGCCGTGTAAAGATCGTCTTTAGCTTCCGTGTCGAAGACGCTGACCCAGCGCAGGTAACGCTCGACCGACGGGAGCGAGGCGGAAGCCGTGAAGCGTTTGATGTCGCGCACGCGGCTGCGCCGAAGCTCCGAGGAGGGCAGCCAGTTGATCGCCTGCCGGATGAACCCTTCGCGCAAAGAGGCGGGCACGCGGCGGTAAGTCTCAGCGAGTCGCATCGCGGCGTAACGCTCGTAACCGGCGAAGCACTCGTCGCCGCCGTCGCCGTTTAAGGCGACCGTGACGTGGCGTCGCGTCTCGCGCGAGACGTAGTAGGTCGGGATGGCGGACGAGTCGGCGTAAGGCTCGCCGTAGTGCTCGACGAGCGTGGGCAGAACTTCCATCGCGTCGGGTCGCACGATGAACTCGTGATGATCCGCCCCGACGTGCTCCGCGACGCGGCGCGCGTGGTGCAACTCCGAGAAGTCCTGCTCATCGAAGCCGATGGAAAAAGTCTTGACGGGCGCGGACGACTCCTCGCTCATCAACGCGACGACCGCGCTCGAATCAATGCCGCCGGATAGGAATGCGCCGAGCGGGACTTCCGACATCAGACGCACGCGCACCGCATCGCGCAAGACGGCGACGGCGCGCTCGCCCGCCTCTTCCTCCGACCACTTCTCTTTCCGGTTGAAGTTCGGCTCCCAGTAGCGCTCGATTTTGATCTCGCCGTCGCGCGTGTAGCGCAAAGAGTGTCCGGGCTCAAGCTTTCTGATCGCGCGGTAGGCGGTCAAGGGCGCGGGCACGCACATGAAAGAGAGGTAGTAGTGGATCGCCGTCTCGTCCACGTCGCGGCTCACTTCGGGGTGCTGTAAGAGCGCGCTGAACTCGGAGCCGAAGACGAACTGACCCGTCGAAGTGAGCGAGTAGAGCACGGGCTTTTTGCCGACGCGGTCGCGCGCGAGAAACAACTCCTCCTTGCGCTCGTCCCAGATGGCGAAGGCGAACATGCCGCGCAAATATCGTGGGCAGTCCGCGCCATACTGCTCGTAGGCGTGGACGATGGCTTCGGTGTCGGAGTCGGTGCGAAAGGTGTGACCGAGCTTTTCGAGTCGGTCGCGCAAGTCGAGGTAGTTGTAGATTTCGCCGTTGAAGACGATCCACACCGTCCGGTCTTCGTTCGTGATGGGCTGCTGACCGTGCGCGAGATCGATGATGGCGAGGCGGCGCATAGCGAGCCCGACCGACTCTCCGAGGTAGAAGCCGTCGTCGTCGGGACCGCGATGGCGGATCGCTTCGCACATGCGCCGGAGCACGTCCTCGTCAACCGAGCGACCGCCGCGGCGGACTATCCCTGTGATGCCACACATACTAGAACCCGATCTTTTCCGAGAGGTTGTCGGCGATTGCCTCCCACTCCCGCTCTTGCCGCCTGCGCGCCACCCCCTGTAGTGCCTTCTGCCGTATCCTCAGCTTGTCGAGTTCCACCCTGCGCTTGCTGTCCTCGCGCCTTTCTTTGAGCAGTTCGTAGCCGACGGAGACGAAGATGAAGTAGAAGACGAGCAGTTGCGAGCGCTGCCTGTAAGCCGTCCCGACGTTACCTTGAAAGACCGAGTAGGCGAGCGTCAGCATCATCGTGAAGATGA
>JAVXVR010000567.1:0-3073 GCA_032230165.1 Acidobacteriota bacterium
ACGTTCATGCTCGCGTCGGATTACTACTTGGTCGAGTTCGTCAAACAGATGTCACAGATGACGAACGGCAAGGCCTACTTCGCCACGCCCGGCAACCTCACGCAGTTCGTGCTGATCGATTTTCTGAAACGGAAGAAGAGTCGCGTGCGGTAAGAGGCGAGAGAAAGTCTGCTGATAAAAAATCACGCAGGGGATGGGCGCGCGCCCGTCCCCTGCGTGATTTTTTATTTGTCGCCGAAGCGAGACGGCGTTTACGGTCTACGTCTGCGCGTGCTCTTGCGTTTGGCGGCTGGCTTCGTTGTCTTGGCGTGCGTCGGCATCACGGTTGTGTTAGACGCCGCGCCGGTGAGCGTCGTTGCGGGCGCGTCGAGCGGCTCGGTCGCGCCGCCCGACGCGACCCAGGCAATCCAGCCGCCGAGCAGCGGGCGCACGCGCGTGAAGCCTTGACTGATGAGGAACTGCGCCGCACGGGCGCTGGTGTGTTCGCTCGGTCAAGCACAGTAGGTGATGATCTCGCGGTCGCGCGGCAACTCTTTCAGATGCGACTGGAGGTCTGCTTCTGGAATGTGCGCCGCGCCCTTGATCTTCGCCGAGATTTCGCCTGCGCGCACGTCGAGGACGACGACCGCGTTCTTCGCCAAAAGCTCCTTAAACTCGTCCATCGTGACGCGCGGGAGGTCTTGTCCCTCCCCTTGCGCGCGCGCCGTGCCCGCGAGCGCGCCGCACGCGACGAGCGCGAGCGCATAAATCATCAACCTTAATTTCATCACAAAAACTCCCGCGTCGAACTTTTACCAGCAGATGATAAACCCGACGACGCGCGCACACAAAAGGTTCAACGCGTCAGCGCGTCAGCGTCCGACCGTCGCCGGGATGTGTTCCTCACAGCTTATCGAACTTCGCCGCGAGGATCAGATCGCTTTCACTCAAACCGTCAATGGCGTGCGTGTAGATCGTGATTTCCGCATAACCCCAGCCGAAGGAGATGTCCGGGTGGTGACCCTCGCCCTCCGCCACTTCGCCGACGCGGTTGACGAACGCGAGCGCCGCGCGAAAATTCGCGAACTCCCAGCGACGACGCAGATGATGTTCTTCAACGACCTCCCACGCTGGGATTTGCACGGCGAGCTTCGCCAACTCTTCACCACGCAGTCGCGGCACGCCGCCGTGACACGGCACGCATTTGCGGCTCGCTAAATCCTCCATGCTCGCGTCACCTCTTTTTCGCCGAACAGTCTTGCGCCGAGCGCGTGAGAGATTGTCTCATTCGCCCGCGCGTGTGAGCCAGATGCCGCGCCGCCCTTCCGTCTCGACGACGTAAGCCAGCGCGGAGGGCGTGCTCGTGGCAATGGAGGGAACTTCGCCCGCGCGCGCCGCAGCGTTCAACAGCTCAGCGCGACCGTCGCCCGCGAGTCGCGCCGAGAGCAGTCGCGGCGCGCCGCCTTCGCCGGACTCCCAGACGATGAGCGTGCCGCCCTTGCCGTCGGCGGAGAGTCCCGGCGTCCCGCGCGTCTTGCCGCGCGCGAGCAGTTGACGCGGCGAGAAGGTGCGCCCGCCGTCGCGCGATTCAGACCAGTAGAGTCCGGTCTCGCCCGCCGCGCCCGCCGTGTACCAGACGACGCGCAGCGCCCCGTCCGCGACCACCGCCAGAGGCGCGCCCGACACGGGACAGCCGCCGATCTTCCATTGGTCGTCGCTCACGACGACCGGCGAGTTGAAACTGCGCCCGCCGTCCTTCGAGGCGGCGACGGCGATGTGCCGGAAATCACCGGGCAGCACCTGACGCCAGCTCAGATAGACTTCGCCGTCCGCGCCCGACGCGAGCGCGGTCTTACAGCACGGGCACGCCTCGCGCGCGATGAGACGACCGCGCGCGAAACTCTGCCCGCCGTCAGTCGAGAAAGAGTAGAAGACTTCGCGGTTAGCTTCCGGCTGATGCGCGCCGCCCGCCATTGCATCGTGCGACGGCGCGGCGGCAGCGTTGCGACCGTCGAGCCATGCGACGTGGATGCTGCCGTCGTGCGCGACGGCGAGCGAATGCAGCCCGCGCTCGGACGGACGCGCGTCGCTGTCAACTTTCACAGGCGGGTTGAACGTGCGCCCGCCGTCGCTCGACGCGGAAACGTAGAGATCGTTGGCGTGACTGCCCTGCGGCACAGACTGCGGGCGCGCCGTCCAGCCGACGTAGATCGTGCCTTTCGGCGCGACGGCGACAGTCGGCGGATCGCCACGCCACGCGGTCGCCTCGCCCACGCGCGGGTTGACGCGCACGGGCGCACCGGGCTGAGCGCCGCGCGCGAGTCGCGCGAGCCACACGTCTGCCGCGCCGTCTTCGCGATGTTCGACATAGGCGACGTAAGTCGTTCCCGCCACGTCCGCCGCGACGGCGGGTTCGGCGGCTTTCACATCTCCGGGCGAGACGCGGATGCTCTGCGCCGTCGCTGTTGTCTCCGCCGTCGCGACGTGCGCCGGGGTTACCTCTGCGCGACGCGCGCAGCCCGCCGCGAGAGTCAGAAGCAGCGCGCCGGAGATGAATCTGAATCGTCTCATGCCTTGTTTACGTTGCGGGTGATGATTTAACTTCGCTCGTATGCTTTAAGAAACTCATCTCGCGGGATGCCTGCTTGAGTACAAATAGTGCGAAGCGTCGAGCTTTTGATGCGGGCGTGATTAGGCATCGTGAGCGGGGTCTGCGAGCCGTCCGGATTGTCTCTTATCATCGCAATGTGTTCCCGCTCGCGCACAATCCGAAAGCCAAGCAGTCCCAGCGCCTTGACGACTCTACCTTGAGGCGCGTCAACGGGGAACTTCGTCACTACGCCACCTTGGCTTCGGTAATGAACGCTTCGAGAACCGGCGACTCATCCTCGAACGCTCCGGCTCCGAAGGTTTCCACGTGGAAGCTGATTGCCGAGTTCACATCCGCTAAGGCTTCCTCGTAAGTGTCGCCTTCGCCGACGACGACGCCTTTGAGACCGAGTGGGTAAGCGACGTATCCGTCCGCGTGCTTTTCGACGATGATCTTTACTGACTTCATCTGAATGGTGAGCCTCCCGTAAGCGAATCCTATCAC
>JAVXVR010000587.1:0-10429 GCA_032230165.1 Acidobacteriota bacterium
CAAGTCGGAAGTAGGAACGATGAACGATGAACTGAAAGCTACTCGCTTTTACTTCATCGCTCATCGTTCATACTTCATCGTTTCATCTTGGAGGTTTACCGGAATGCGTTTTCGTAGTTTGACGGTCGCCGTGATGTGCGCGACGTTGGTCGCGGGGCTTGCGCCTGCGGGCTTGGTCGTGCGCGCGCAGCAGAAGTCGCAGCCAAACAACAGCGCGCGGGGCGATGGCACGCCCTCGCAGCGCGTGAGTGTGATGCGCTCGCGCCTCGACAACATGCGGCGCTCCTTGAACTCCGCGCTCGCCGCCTTCAACGCGGGCGACGAGAAGGATAAGAAGGACAAAGAGAAGAAGTCCGCGAGCGAAAGCGTGACGCGCCTGCGCGGGCTTGAGCGCGAGGCAGGTCAGCTCACCGGCGAAGTCACGGACATCGGCGCGAAGATCGACCGCGCCGAGAAGTTCGATTCGGGGGAACTCGACAAGCTCGAAGGCGCGGTCGCCGATCTCAACGACCGTGCGGAGAAGGCGCTACAGGAGACGGCGGGCGAGCGCCGCATCGCCTCGGTGGGGACGCCCGAAGCGGCGAAGAAGAAGAAGAAGAGCGGCGGCGGCTTCCTCGGCATCGGTCACCTCTTCGGGCACGGCAACGACGAGGACAAGTACGCGGAGCTGATGAGTGGCGTCAAGCCGGGTCGCGACCGCGAGCTGTTCGAGGAGTCGGCGAAACTCGCGCGCAAGTCGAACTACGAGGGCGCGCGCATCCTCTTCGAGACGATCATCAACACCTACCCGGAGTCGCCCTACCTGCCGCACGCCAAGCTCGCTATCGCCGACACCTTCTACCTCGAAGGCACGACGAGCGCGCTGATTCAAGCGGGCAACGCTTATCAAGAGTGGCTTACGTTCTTCCCGACTGATCCGCTCGCAGACGAAGTGATGCTCAAAGCCGCCGAGGTCGAGATGCGTCAGATGGGCTTGCCCGATCGCGACGTGACGCACGCGCGCAAAGCCGAGCAGCGGCTCAAGGCTCTCTTGCAGCAGTTCCCACAGACCTCGCTCAGACCCGAAGTGCAGATTCGCCTGAACGAGACGCAAGAGAATCTCGCGATGCACACCTTCAGCGTCGGCAACTTCTACATGGACAAGTTCTTGCGCGGAGCCGCGCCGAACCCGAAGGGCGCGCAGTCGCGCTACCTCGAAGTCGTCCAGAAGTTCCAGAACTTCTCGCGCATGGACAAGGCGCTCTACCTGCTCGCCGAGACCTACATCGCCGAGGAGCAGCCCGACGAGGCGGTGAAATATTTGCAGCGCATCTTGCGCGAGCACCCCGACAGCGAGTTCGTCGAAAAGTCCACCGAACAGCTCGACGCCATCGGGGCTGAGAAGCCGACGGCGAATCAGAGCGCGCCCAAGCACATCCCACCGCCGGATCGCGGCATGATGCGACGCTTCCTCGATCAGGTGGTCGGCGCAGCCCCTGCCACCATTGATAAGAACGGCGTCCTCATCAGCAAGGATAGCGACACGCCCGCGCTCATCGACGTGATCATCGAGAACAAGGGCACGCTCCCCGTCACCACGCCGACCGCGCCGCGCTCTTCGACGCGCATCGCGCCCGCGCGCCCCACGGCGCAGCCCGCCCCCGCGCCGAAGAAGAGCCCGACGCCGGGCGCGGAGGGCATCAAGACGCAGCCGACGAAGACGGGTCAGCCCGCGACGGGTAGCGACCCGACCAAGCCGCAGCCGCCGCCACCGGGCGTGTGAGGCAAAGACTGGATACGTCAGGCTAAAGGCGGAAGTGAAGGGAGCGAGTCTCACGTTCACTTCCGCCTCATTATTTTGTCCGCGCTTTTGCCCACGCGGTTTGGACGATGCTGGTCGCGGCTCGTCTTTTGCCCTCGCTCAAACTTGGGTGTTAGAATTTTCGACGAACTCTAGCGGCGAAGAAATCTGATCAACGAGACGCGAGCGAGGATCGCGCGGCGCGGGCTGAACTGACCGATGGCAGAGATTGACGAGAAAGAGTTGACACACGCGCACGGCAGGGCGCGCGCCATCGTACAGGGTCTGATCACTTTCAGCCTGCTGCTCGTCGTACTGGCGTTCGCGCGGATTCGATTAAACCTCCCACAGTCTTTGCTCGATCCGAACCTTTACCGCGCGCTCTGGATCGTCATCCTCTTTCTCGGTCTCGGCGCAATCGTGCTGCGCCGCGTGCGCTCGAACGCCGCGCGGCTGCAAGACATCGCGGGACTCTTCGGTCAGACGGCGCTGCTCGCCTCCTTACTTAAAACGACACTCTTCGTCGCATCGCTCGGCGGAGTCGCCGCGCTGCTCGGCTTCGTCGCGTACCTGCTCTCGCGCGATCCCTTCGACATGTTGAAGGCGGGCGTCGTCGCCGTCGCCGTGCTGCTCTACAGTTATCCGCGCCGCTCGGCGTGGCGTCGCGTCCTCGAAGCATCGCAACAGCCGGGCGGGATTCCGGGACCGTCGCCCGCGAAAGGAACGTCCGCGTGAAACTCTCGCAACGCCTCGCACGCCTCGCAGGCTTAGCCGCGTCGCTCGCGCTTGCCGCATGTTGGTCTCTCGCTTTCGTCGCGCCTGCGCGTGCCGCAACGTCGCTCGACCCTCTTGCGCCGCAAGCGACTCAAAGTCCGCAGCCCACACCGACGCCCGCCAAGACGAAGCCGAACTCCGCGTCTGCGACGGCTAACGCGCCGTCGCCGAGCGCGACACCGCAGCCCGCGCCGCAAGGCGCACGCGCGCGCGCCTACGCCAAGCTGCTCGAAGGACAGCGCTACATCTCGCGCGCCAAGAGCACGGGCGGCATCACGCGCGAAGGGCTCGCGAGCGCGCAGGATGCTTTCCGTCAAGCGGCGATGCTCGATCCCACGCTCGCCGAAGCGCACACCGCGCTCGCCGAGATCGCCTTCTTCTTCCTCGACGATAGCGCGCAAGCCGAGCGCGAGGCGAAAGCGGCGAGCAGTATTGACGCCGACAACTTCGGCGCGCACCGCCTGCTCTCGCGCCTCTACTCTCTGAGGGCGGGACTCGATGAGTCGAAGCTCAAGCGCGAGGACGCCGAGCGCGCCATCGGTGAGTTGAAAGAAGTCCTGCGCCTTGATCCGAACGACGCCGAAGCGCTCGCGCTCGTCGGAGAGTTTTACCACCTGACGGGACACGAGGCGGAAGCTGTCGATGCGTTTAAGCGTTGGGTCGGCGCGCCCGCTACCGTCGATACGCGCTTCTATCAGGTCATCACGCAGGGCGGCGAGTTGTCGAACGACGCCGCGCTCGGTCGCCTCGCCGAAGCGCTCCTTCGCGCCGGTCGCACCGCGGAAGCTATCTCCGCGCTCCGGCAGGCGCTCGCCGCCGATCCCGGCAACCGCCAATATCTCGAACTGCTCAACGACGCGGTCTCGCGCGGCGGCGACGTGAACGCCGCGATTGAAGAATTCAAGCGCGTGGTGGCGGCGAATCCGGCGGACGTTGCGGCGACCGCGAATCTCGCGCGCGCGCAGGCTCGCGCCGGAAAGACCGACGACGCAGTGGCGACCCTTCGCGCCGCAATCGAGAGAAGCGCGAAGGACGCGAAGCAGCAGGAAGCCCTTACGGTCGCACTCGCGCAGGTGCTTGCCGACGCCATGCGCTATGATGAGGCGGTTGCTGTCTATAACGATCTACTCAAGGCGCACGGTATCACGGACGCCCCGCTCGTCGCCGACAGCGACAAGCAGTTTGCCTCGAAGTACCTCGAACAGATCATCCAGTTGCAGCGCCAAGCGGGTCGCACCGACAGCGCGCTCTCGACCGTCGAGCGGATGCGCCGTCTGCTCGGCGCGAATGAGCTGTTGGCGGAGTTCTATTCCATCGATCTGTTGCGCGAGCAGGGGAAGCGCACGGAGGCACTGGCGGCGGCGCATGCCGCGCGCGCGAAGTATCCCGAAAATCCGTCGCTCCTCAACCTCGAAGCGACTATCCTCGCTGAGCTTGGTCGCGTCGCAGAAGCGTCGACACTTTTACGCACGCGCCTGAACGGCGACTTCGAGAACGACTACGGGACGAACGCGGCAATCGTCCAGATGTACATCGAGGCGAATCGCGGCAAGGAAGCGGTCGAGGCGGCGCAAAAACTTTTGCAGATGACGCCGAAGGAAGCGCCCGCGGCGATGGCGCAGTCGCTCGTCCTGCTCTCGTCGGCGCAGGAGCGCGCGGGCGACTTCAAGGGCGCGGAAGAGTCGCTGCGTAAAATCCTCGCCACCGATCCCAACAGCGCGATTGCGCTCAACAACCTCGGCTACTTCCTCACCGAGCGCGGCGAGCGTCTGCCCGAAGCACTCGACATGATCCAGCGCGCCGCGCGCGCCGAGCCGACGAATGCCTCCTACCTCGATAGCCTCGGCTGGGTCTATTTCAAAATGGGGCAACTCGACGATGCGGAGCGTTATCTCAACGACGCTTCGCGCCGCAACCCGCGCTCGCCGACGATCCAGGAACACTTGGGCGATCTCTTCGAGCGGCGCGGCAAGTCGGAGCAGGCGCGCACCGCCTGGCGCAAGGCGCTCTCGCTCTCGACCGAGCCGGGCGAGACGACGCGGCTCAAGACGAAAATTAACGGCGACGTGCGCCGCTAACAACTCTCCTCGAATGCGGGTAAATCAACGTATCTAAGGCGCGTTTTCATCGCGCGCTGCAACGCTGTGTGTTTAACGCGCGCGGCGCGGAAAATAGTTATTGACGGTTCGGGCTTCGCGTTTGTACAGTGAGATCAGTCGGATGTGACCGCCCCTTCACGTCAGTCCGTCTGGTCAGACCTCCCTCCGGGTTAAAGTTACAGTAAGAGAGATAGTTCCCCCGATGACGCTTTACAATTCGTTCCCACGGACGCGTGCGCGCGTGCGCCTGTTGTGCCCTCTCTCCGCGCTTCCGCTCTTCATTCTCGTCGCCACGTTCGGCTGCGCCGCACAGGTCAAAGCCCAATCCGCCGCGCGCCCGGTCGCACGCCTGATCGCCTCGACGACTGCCGCGCCGAACTCAGTCCCCGTCACGACTTCAGCGAGTTGTCCCGTCCGCGCGCGTTACGTGACGGCGGGCGGCACAGCAGCATCTTCGGCGTCTTCGGTCAACTTCGCCGCCACGAGTCTTGAGCGTCGCGCCTTCGATCTCATCAACCGCGAGCGCGCGTCGCGCGGCGAGGAGCCGCTTCTTTGGGACGGCGAACTGGCGCGCATGGCGCGACAGCACTCCGCGAACATGGCGCGCGATAATGTTCTCTCGCACACGGATCAGACGGGGCGCGACACCGCCGCCCGCGCCGCCGCCTGCGGCGTCTGTGGCTGGCGCGCGCTTGCGGAGAACATCGCGTATAATCAGGGCTTCGACGATCCCGTGGCTTTCGCCGTCGAGCGCTGGATGCAATCCGCCAAGCACCGCGATAACATTCTGCGCGCGGGCTTCACGCACGCGGGGCTTGGGATAGCGAAGTCGGCGGACGGCAGCGTCTACTTCACGCAGGTCTTCGTCACGCGCTGACGCCAAAGCGAATTAGAAACTTGAAGGCGGCTGGCGCTCAAACATGAGAGGTCAGCCGCTTTGCTTTCGCGCGAACAATCTTTTACCCTCCCGTCCTTCGCCAAGATCAACCTCTCTTTGCGCGTGCTCGGTCGTCTTCCGGATGGTTACCACGAAATCCGCACCGTCTTTCAAACGATCACGCTCCGCGACCAACTAACTTTTCATGCGCTCGACGAGCCGCGCGTCGAACTCGAATGTGACGCTGCGGGCGTTCCGGCTGATGAGTCAAACCTCGTCCTGCGCGCCGCGAAACTTCTCCGCGAGCGTTTCAGATTGCGTCGAGGCGCGCGCGTCAAACTCGAAAAGACGATCCCTGCGGGCGGCGGTCTCGGCGGCGGCTCGTCGAACGCGGCGGTCACGCTCGTGGGGTTAGCGCGACTCTGGGAAATCGAGACGACGCGCGACGAACTCTGTGCGCTCGGCGCAAAGCTCGGCACGGACGTGCCCTTCTTCTTTACGGGTGGGACGGCACTTGGCACGGGGCGGGGAACAGACGTTGCGCCGCTCGCCGACGCGGCGCACGCTGAGCTGCTCGTCGTCACGCCGCGCGTTAAAATCTCGACCGCCGAAGCTTATAAATCGCTGAACGCGCCTGCCTTGACAAAGGAATTTGCGCCCGTTAACCTGCTTGTTTCGCACGCGAAGTCTGATTTTTCAGATTCGCTTCCTTCGGCGCTCGCGAACGATTTCGAGCCCGCGATCTTTCGTCATCACCCGGAAATCGAACGTGCGCGCGATGCGCTGCTGGATACGGGCGCGGGAGGCGCGCTTCTTTCGGGTAGCGGTTCGAGCGTCTTCGGCGTCTTTGCAAGTGCGGAGCAAGTAGGGCGCGCACGCACGAGTTTGCACGGGGAAGCGGGATGGCAAACCTTCGCCTGCGCGACGCTCGCTCGCGATGATTACCGGGAGGCGTTCGGCACGTGCGCGAAGTTTTTAATGATCCCCGCGTAGTGCTTGCGGCGGGAATCTGAGATTGGGGCGTAGCCAAGTGGTAAGGCACCGGTCTTTGGAATCGGCATTCGTTGGTTCGAATCCATCCGCCCCAGCCAAATGGTAAGTTCAAGGTTCAAAGTTCCAGGTTACAAGCGACTCGATTTGGGACTTTGAACTTTGAACTTTGAACCTTGAACTTTTATGACGACTACGGGCGGCATCAAGGTTTTCTCCGGCAACGCGAACCGCGCGTTGACCGATGAGATTTGCAACTTCCTGAGTTGCGATCCCGGCGTGGCGACGGCGAGTCGCTTCTCGGACGGCGAGTACAACTTTCAGATTCTGGAGAACGTGCGCGGCGGCGACGTCTTTATCGTGCAGCCGACCTGCCCGCCCACGGATCAGAATTTGATGGAGCTGCTCGTGATGCTCGACGCTTTTCGCCGCTCTTCGGCAGAGCGCATCACGGCGGTCATCCCGTACTACGGCTACGCGCGCTCGGACAAAAAGGATCGCCCGCGTGTGCCGGTCGCGGCGAAGCTCGTCTCGAACTTGATCGCGACCGCCGGCGCGCATCGCGTCTTGACGATGGACTTGCACGCCGCGCAGATTCAAGGGTTCTTTGACATCCCCGTCGATCACCTCTTCGCCGCGCCCGTCTTCATCGGCTATTATCAAGAGAACCCGATGCCGAATCTGACGGTCGTCGCGCCCGACACGGGCGGCGCGGAGCGCGCGCGCGCTTACGCCAAACGCTTGAACGCAGAGTTGGCTCTGTGCGACAAGCGGCGCGAGAAGGCGAACGAGGCGGAAGTGATGAACGTCGTCGGCGACGTGCGCGGGCGAAACTGCCTGATCGTTGACGACATGTGCGACACGGGCGGGTCGCTCTCGAAGGTCGCCGCCGCGCTGAGGGAAGCTGGCGCGGATCACATCCACGCATGTTTTACGCACCCGGTCTTGTCGGGCAAGGCGTGCGAGAAGCTGTTAGGTTCTGACATCGAGCAGATCGTGACGACCAACACGATCCCGCTCGACGAGAAAATTTGTCGCCAGAGCAACATCAAGGTGCTGAGCATCGCGCCGCTGCTGGCGAAAGCGATTAAGTCGATCCACGAGGAGACCAGCGTCTCTTCGCTCTTCGTCTGAACATTAGTTCCAAGTTTCAAGTTTAAGGTTTCAAGTTGAAGAGCCTTAAACCTGAAACCTTAAACTTGAAACCTTAAACTTGAATTATGGCTGAAAGAAAAGAGATCACCATTCGCGCCGAGCTGCGTAGCGGGCGTGGAAAGAACGATTCGCGCCGCCTGCGCGCGCGCGGGTACGTCCCCGTCACGCTCTACGGCGGCGAGGGCGAGTCTGTCTCCGCCGCCGCACCGTTGCGCGAACTCGCGGCAGTGCTGCGCAGCGACACAGGACACAACACGATCTTCACGCTCGACGTGGACGGCGTCGGCGCGAGCGAGGTCTTGTTCCTCGGCCGACAGATCGATCCCTTGCGTGGTCGTCTGATGCACGCAGATTTGCGCCGACTCGTGAAGGGTCAGAAGGTCGAAGTCACAGTGCCGCTGCACCTGACGGGCGATCCCATCGGCGTGCGCGAGGGCGGCGGTGTGTTGGAACAGATCGTGCGCGAGTTGGACATTCGTTGCGCACCGCGCGACATCCCCGAAGCGATCGACGTTGATGTCGCCGACCTCGGCGTTCACGACGTGCTGCACGTCTCCGATATCCCCGTGAGCGAAGGCGTCGAGATTCTCGAAGCGCCGGAGATGGTCATCGCGACAGTCGGCGTCGTGCGTGAGGAGCCGGTCGAGGTTCCCGCGGTCGTCGAAGAGGGCGCGGCGGCTGAGCCGGAAGTCATCGCCAAGGGCAAGAAGGAAGAGGAAGGCGAAGAAAGTCAAAAGTAAAAAAGCAAAAGGAAAAAGGTCAGATCACCGAGCGCGTCTTTTTCCTTATGCCTTTTATCTTTTTCCTTTTGCCTTTGCCTTATGCTGATCGTCGGTCTCGGCAATCCGGGCGCGGAATACGAGTGGACGCGGCACAACCTCGGCTTCATGCTCGTCGATCTCGTGGCGCGCGCGTCGGGGCGCGAAGTGAAACGCTCGGAGTGCCGCGCCCTCATCGGGCTCGCCGAGATCGAAGCTCGCCGGGTTGAACTCGCCAAGCCGCAGACTTACATGAACCTGAGCGGCGAGTCGGTCGCGTGTCTTGTGAAGAAGCGCGAGTTGAAACCGTCGAGCGAGTTGATCGTCGTGAGCGACGATCTGGCGCTGCCGTTTGGGACGATACGCTTGCGCGCGCGCGGCTCGGCGGGCGGGCACAACGGTCTGAAGAGCATCATCAGTGCGCTCAAGACCGAGGATTTCATGCGGCTGCGCATCGGCATCCAGCCCGCGCACCCGCTCTCGGACACGCGCGCGTTTGTGTTAGAGCGCTTCCCGCAGGCGGCGCGCGGCGAGGTGGAAAAAATTTTGGAGCGCGCAACGGATGCGCTCCGCGCCGTCCTCAGAGACGGCATTGACAAAGCGATGGCACTTCACAACGGTGACAAGTGACAAGTGACAAGTGACAAGCAAGAACAGCGAGGTTTTGCTTGTCACTTGTCACTCGTCACTTGTCACTGATTTTCCTTCTTGCTTCATTCACAAGAGTGAGGCTCGACATCCAAAAGGAGGATGAGTTTTGGCAGAGAAAAGAATTTACGAGATCGTCTTCATCGTCGATCCCGACACTCCCGAAGGCGAGGCGACGAGCCTCGTCGAAAACCTACAAAAGATCATCACCGATCAGGGCGGCACTATCGCCCGCTCGGAGAGCATGGGCAAGCGACAGCTCGCTTACCCCATCGGGCGCAAATCGGACGGCAACTACTGGCTCTTCGAGGTCGAAGGCACGGGCGCGGAGATCGCCGAGCTTGAGCGCCGTATGCGCGTGAGCGACGCCGTCATCCGCTACCTCACCGTGCGCGTGGACGAGGATCGTCGCCGTGCAGAGAAGCTCAAGTCGCGGCGCGCGCGCAAAGCCAGCAAGCGACGCGGCGGTGCGGGCGCACCGGGCGGCGCGTCGAAAGCCTTCGCGAAGGAAGCCGTGGAGGGCGAGGGCGCGTAAAGATTCGAAGCGCGCCTCGGGTCTTTTGAGCCTGTGAGTTTCGCGGTCGAGCGCCGGGCGTTTGTGTTTGACGGCAGCGCAGCGCGGCGTGATCGCTGATGGAAGTTTGAGAGGAAATCATGTCAAGAAATAGAGACGAACGCAATCAAGATTCGGATGGGGACGAGCGCGGAGGCGGAGGCGGTGGCGGCGGAGGTCGCCAGTACGGCGGTGGCGGCGGTGGTCGTCGCTACCGGCGGCGCAAGGTGTGCCGCTTCTGCCTGGACAAGGTCGATCTCATCGACTTTAAGGACGTGAAGCTGTTGCAGTCTTACGTCCCGGAGCGCAGCAAGATCATGCCGCGCAGGATATCGGGCGCGTGCGCGCCGCACCAGCGTATGTTGGCGGAGGCGATCAAGCGCGCGCGCAACATCGCGCTGCTGCCCTACGCGGCGGACTAAGGAGGGACGAGACACATGGCACAAACGAGAGTCCTCTTACGAGAAGACGTGGATAACCTCGGCGCGCGCGGCGATATCGTGCGCGTCAAAGCGGGCTACGCGCGAAACTTTCTGCTGCCGCGCAAGCTCGCCGTCGAGGCGTCCACCGGAAACGTCAAGCAGATCGAGGCGGAGCGCGGCGCGCTGATGAAGCGCGAGGCGCGCGAGCGCGGGTCAGCCGAACAGCAGGCGGAGCTGGTGCGTAAGCTCTCTCTGAGCTTCACGCGCAAGGTCGGCGAACACGGGCTGCTCTACGGCTCTGTCACTTCGATGGACATCGCCGAGGCACTGCGCGAGCAGGGCTACGAGATTGATCGTCGCCGCATTACCTTGC
>JAVXVR010000521.1:0-3424 GCA_032230165.1 Acidobacteriota bacterium
AGTCAAGGTTCGCCAACCCGCTCAGTCCAGACCTCGAAGAAGTGCTCTCCGAGTTGAACGTCGTGCGCGTGAATGATAGCGCGCGCCTCGCCTGGCACGTCTATGCGGACGCGGGAGCAAACGAGTGGTACGAAACTCTGGTTGATGCGCGCACAGGCGACCTGCTCTTCCGTCACAACCTTTACGTCTTCGAGGCACAGGGAAGGGTTTACACCGAAGACCCCGACGCCGCCCCGCGCGCTCTCGTCTCTTTCGTGGGCGACACGACGATTAACACCACTGCGGGCTGGATGGGCACTTCGACTTTGACGACGGGCAACAACGTCGAAGCCTACCTCGACACGAACGCCGACAACGCGCCCGACGCCAACAACGGCGCGAACCTCTCGAACGGTCACGCCACTTCCGCCGCGCAGAATTTTGACTTCCCGTTCGACATCACCTTAGACCCGCGCACGCAGCAGGCGGCGGTCGTGACGAATCTTTTCTACTACAACAACATCATGCACGACTTCTCCTACCGCCTCGGCTTCACCGAGACGGCGGGCAACTTCCAGACCAACAACTTCGGGCGCGGCGGCACGGGCAACGACTCCGTGCGCGCAGAGGCGCAGGACGGCTCGGGAACGAACAACGCGAACTTCGCCACGCCGCCCGAAGGTCAGCGACCGCGCATGCAGCAGTTTCTCTTCACCGCGCCGAACCCCGACCGCGATAGCTCGGTTGACTCGGACGTGGTCTTCCACGAGTACGGGCACGGCATCTCGAACCGCTTGATCGGCAACGGGAGCACGGCTCTCGGCGGCACCCAGTCCGGTGCGATGGGCGAGGGCTGGTCTGACTACTGGGCGACGACCATCAACAACGACGGCGTGATGGGCGAGTACGTCACACAGGACAACGTGCGCGGCGTCCGTCGCGCGGCGTACACAGTTCCCGCCGCCGCCGTCCACGACTCTTACGCAGACGTTTGCACGCCGAGCTGTGAAGTCCATAACGACGGCGAGGTCTGGGCGGCGGCGCTCTGGGATTTGCGCACGCAGCTTGGTGCGGCGATCACTGACAGGATCGTCTTGAACGGCATGAAGTTCACGCCCACGCGCCCTTCGTTCCTGAACGCGCGCGACGGCATCATTCAGGCGGATCAGAACTTGAACGCGGGCGCGAACCGCTGCGCCATCTGGGCGGTCTTCGCGCGCCACGGCATGGGCGTCTCGGCAGTCGGCAACGACGGCACGACGCACACCGCCGCGTCGAACGTCCCGACCGATTGCGGCGGCACGTGCACCTTCTCGATAAGTCCGACGAGCGCGAGCCAACCTGCGGGCGGCGGCACGGGCAGCGTCAGCGTCACAGCCGGGGCTGGTTGCACTTGGTCGGCGTTGAGCAACGCCGCTTTTATCACGATCACTTCCGGCACGCCCGGCACGGGCAGCGGCACGATTAATTACTCCGTCGCCGCCAACACTGCGACGACTTCGCGCACGGGCACGATGACCATCGCGGGTCTCACCTTCACCGTGACGCAGGCGGGCACGGTCGTCGCCGGAAATGAGTTGATCACGAACGGCGGGTTCGAGAGCGGGACTGTGCCGTGGACAATCAGTGGTCAGGTCACGCGCAGCACCGGCACCTTCCCGCACACGGGCACGGCGTACATGATCCTCGGCGCGGCGAACAGCGGCACGGGCACGCTCTTCCAACAGGTGACGATCCCCTCGGGCACTTCGCCCAATCTCACCTTCTGGCTCAACATCACCACGAACGAGGCTGCGGGCGCGGCGGTCTTCGACCGACTCTTCGTCGAGGTGCGGAACACTTCGGGGACGCTGCTCGCGACGCTCGCGACCTATAGCAACCAGAACAGCGGCACGGCGGGGGTCTATTCGCAGAAGGGCGCGTTTAACCTCGGCGGCTTCGCCGGACAGACCGTGCGGATACAGTTCCGCTCCACCACCGACGTGACACTGCCCACGAGCTTCCGCGTGGACGATGTCTCGGTCAAGTAAACCTCAGACGCTCGCGACGCGGGCACGACTGACGCGAAGCGACGATGGTTCACGAATAAAGCCGACTCGTAAGCTTACGAGTCGGCTTTATTCGTGACGGCTTCGGTCGCCCTCTGACGGCTTACTTAATCGCCGTGTTCTGTTTACTCCTGCGTTGCGAGTTCAGCCTTCAGCCGCCACCTGCCACCCGCGCTTGCCCACGGCGTCCACGAGCGTCAGATTCTTTTGCAGGTAGAGCTTGGGGAACTCGAACGACAGACGCACTTCGCGCTCGTGCGCGCGCACCAGCAGCGACAGCTCCGTGCGAAACTCGCCGTCGTCTCGCCAGATGAGCGCGTGCGCGCCGGGGGCGAGGTTAGAGACATGCACATCGGCAGCAGAGCTGTTCCCGAAGTCGCCCCACTCGGAACTGGTTTCATATAGCACGGCTGAGTCGAGGGGCGCGTTGCCATCATTGATCAGGTAGAAGCACCACTCGCTGCCGTCAGCCGACGCCTCGCGGCAGGCAGCCACGCGGCAGCGAATGCGCCCGCTCTTCTCCATTGAACCGTGATCTCCTGTCAACTAACTATGTTCCCTGCTGCGAACGTGTCACGTAATCACGGCTTCTGCCCGCGTATCCGCTTCATCTCGGTTAGATACTTTTCGAGCGAGGCTTTGAGCGAAGGGTCGAGCGCGACGGCGCGGTTGATGTCCTGCTCGGCTTGGTCGATCTTGCCTTGGCGCAGGCGCAGGATGCCGCGGTTGGCGTAAGCCTGCGCTTTAGCGGGCTCGATTGAGATGGCGAGGCTGAAGTCGGCGAGCGCGCCCGCCGTGTCGCCGCGCTCGTTGCGGATCATGCCCCGGAAGACGTAAGCCGAGGCGTCGCGCGGGTTCGTCGTGATGGCTTTCTCGAAATCCGCGAGCGCTGCGTCCGTGTTGCCCTTGCCGCGCAGGAGTGAGCCGCGCGTCGTGTAGGCGTCCGCGTTCTCAGGCTTGAGTTCGATGGCGTGGTTGATGTCTGCGAGCGCGGCGTCCACATCGCCGCGACGTTGTTCGAGGAGTGCGCGACCGTTGTAGGCGTCGGCGAACTGCGGGTTGAGCGCGATTGACTGGTTGAAGTCGGCGAGGGATTTATCCAGATCGCCTTTGAGTTGGAGCGCGTCGGCACGGTTGTAGTAGGCGAGCGCGTTTTTCGGGAAACGCTGAATGGCTGTGTCGTAGTCTGCGATAGCGCCTTCGAGATCGCCTTTGGCTTGGCGCGCGTTGCCACGGTTGTTGTAAGCCATGCTGAACTGCGGGTTCATCTCAACCGTCTTGGTAAAGTCTTCGATGGCGGCGTCGTACTGTTCGAGCGCGGCGCGTGCGACGCCGCGATTGTAATAGACGGAGAAGTCGCGCGGGTTCGCCGCGACCGCCTTGTCGAGTTCCGACGT
>JAVXVR010000067.1:0-3649 GCA_032230165.1 Acidobacteriota bacterium
GCTTCAACGCTTCGGCGGTCGCAGTCGTCTTCGCCAGATCGTCGCCGCGCACCAAGAGCGCCGCGAGTGAGACGAATGGCGGGTAGCTCAGATTCTTGCGGTAGCGAATCTCCTCTTCGTAAAACGCCTCTTAGTCCTGCGCGCAGGCGTGGCGCAGGGCGAATTGCTCAGGGTGATAAGTCTGTATAAGCACGCGCCCGGCGCGACTCCCGCGTCCCGCGCGCCCGGCGACCTGCGTGATGAGCTGGAACGTGCGCTCGGCGGCGCGAAAGTCTGGCATCGCGAGCCCCGCATCGACCGAGACGACGCCGACGAGCGTGACGTTCGGGAAGTCGTGACCCTTGGCGATCATCTGCGTGCCGACGAGCATGTCCAGCTCGCCCGCGCCGAAGCGCATGATGACTTGTTCGTAGGTGTGCCGGCGCGAGGTCGTGTCGCGGTCGAGCCGGGCGAGGCGAAGGGTGGGGAACTTCTGACGGATCATCTCCTCGATCTGCTCCGTCCCTTCGCCGACGTAGTAGATGTACTGACCCTTGCATGCGGGGCAGGCTTGGGGCGGTCGCTGCCGGAAGTCGCAGTAGTGGCAGACGAGATTGCGCTCGCGTTGGTGATAGGTGAGCGTCACGTCGCAGTTCGGGCACTGCATACGCTCGCCGCAGGAGCGACAGAGCACGAACGCCGAATAGCCGCGCCGGTTCAAGAGCACGATTGCCTGCTCACCGCGCGCGTGCGTCTCCGCGATGGCAGCAAGAAGCTCCTCCGACAGCGCATGTTGTTTCCCCTCGCGCGCGAAGACCGAGCGCATGTCAATGATCTCCGCGCGCGCCATCGCGCGGTCAGCGACGCGCGTCGGGAGTTGCAGGTAACGGTACTTGGCGTGGCGCGCGTTGTGGAAGGATTCGAGCGAGGGCGTGGCAGAGCCGAGAACAGCGACGGCGCGCTCCCTGTGCGCGCGCACGACCGCCGTGTCGCGCCCGTGATAGTAGGGCGACTCTTGCTGGCGATAAGAAGATTCGTGCTCTTCGTCAACGACGATGACGCCGAGGTTCGAGACGGGCGCGAAGACGGCGGAACGCGTGCCGATGACGACGCGCGCCTCGCCTCGCTTGATGCGACTCCACTCGTCGAACCTCTCTCCAGTCGTGAGCGACGAATGAAAGATCGCGACCGCGTCGCCGAAGTGCGCGCGAAGTCTTCGCGAGAAGACGGGTGTCAGAGCGATCTCAGGCACGAGCATCATCGCCGTGCGACCCTGCTTGAGCGCGGCGCGCATGGCGCGTATGTAAATCTCCGTCTTGCCGCTGCCCGTCACGCCGTGCAGAAGGAACGCTTTGTACGCGCGCCCTGCAATCGCCTCTTCGATCTCATGAAGCGCGACGCGCTGATCTTTCGTCAACGCGAGTGGCTCCGTCTCCGGCAGCACCACGGCGTGCGCGAGTGGATCGCGCCGCACGTCGCGGACGAACAACTCGACGACGCCGCGCCGCTCAAGGGTCTGCACGACGGACGCGCCTGTCTTAGCTTCGTCGAGCAACGCGGCGAAGAGCATCTCGCCGCCCTGTGCGATGAGCGCGTCGATCACGCGCTGCTGCGCTTCGGTCAGAGCGCGCGCCGCGCCGTTCTCATGCCGCTCGACGGGGAGCAGCCGCACGGCTTTGCGTCGCTTGGCGCGCGCCGTGGCGCTCTGCTGCCTTTGCGCTATCGTCACCCAACCCGCGCTCTCTAACTGTCGTGCGACTGTGAGCGCGCGCGCCTGACCGACCTCGCGCGCCACGCGACGCAAAGATACTTCGTCCTCTTCGGCGACGAGCCGCAACACCTGCGCCTTCGCCGTCGCCGCGCGCCGCGCGGGCAGACGCGCCAGCTCGTCGCGCCCCTCCGCAGTGATCTTCAACACGCGCTCGACCGTCGCGTTCAAGCCCGCGGGCAGCGCGGCTTTCAAGACCTCGCCCCACGGCGCGGCGTAGTAGTCGGCGATCCAGCGCGTGATCTCCAGCACGTCGGGCGTGAGAAGCGGCTTGGCGTCGAGCAACTCCTCCGCGTCCTTGATCTCCGCTTCGTTCAACTCGATGGAGGAATCCAATTCATAGTGCAGCGCGACGATGTATGCCGTGATGAGTTGGCGACCGAGCGGCACGAGCAGGCGCGAGCCGACGCGCGCCTCTTCGCCGAGCGCGGCGGGCAGGCGGTACGTGAACGTCTGCCGCACGTACAAGGGCACGGCGACCTCAGCGAACTGCGGCGCTTTGTGGTCGCGCGTCTCGTGCTGTGCGTCTGTTTCGGGAGCGCGGGCGTGTGCGTTAGGAGATTGCACGGCGAACTAAATTAACTTGAAGCGGGCAAAAGGAAAAGCGGGGGGAGAGAAATTGAGACGGATCACGCGACGGACTCAGTGAAATTTTAAGGGGCGGCGAGATAATCGCGCACCTTCTTCATGTCCTCCCACACCTCGCGCTTCTTTGACGGGTCGCGCAAAAGGTAGGCGGGGTTAAAAGTCGGCATGAGCCGCGCGCCGTGGTAGTCGTGGAACTCGCCGCGCAGTTTCGAGATAGGTTGTTTGGTGCGCAGCAGCGCGCGCGTCGGGGTATTGCCGAAGGCGATGATGACGCGTGGGTTGACCGCCGCGAGTTCGCGGTGGAGGAAGGGCGTGAAGAAGGCGAGCACGTCGGGCGTGATCTCTTCGCCGGCGCAGATCATCTTGACCGTGTTGGTGAGGTAGCAGTCGGCGCGGCGCAAGCCGACGGAGTTGAGTATGCGGTCGAGCATCTGCCCGGCAGGTCCCATGAAGGGCTTGCCCGAATCTATGTCAGGCGGACCCGGCGACTCGCCGACGACGCAGACACGCGCGCCAGCTTGCCCCTCGCCGAAGATGAAGACGCGCTCCTTGTACTGCGGCAGACGCTTCGCACGCTCGAACAACTCGGCGTTGATCTCTTCGACCGTCTCGTTCGAGGCGGGTGGCTCGTCGGCGAAGAGTGAGAGTTCAGCCATGACAAATCAAGTTAGAAAGTTGCAAGTCCCAAATTCCAAGACAGAGTTTTTCACCTGCAACTTGGGACTTGCAACTTATCTCTCAGCCTTTGTCTTGTTCAAATAATCGCGCACCTTCTTCATATCATCCCACGTCTCGCGCTTCTTCGAAGGGTCGCGCAAAAGATACGCCGGGTGAAACGTGGGCATCACCTTCAAGCCTTTGTAGTCCTTGAACTGACCGCGCACCTTCGTGATGCCCTCTTTCGTGTCGAGCAGGTTATGGAGCGCGGTGTTGCCGAGGACGACGATCACTTCGGGGCGCACGATGGCGATTTCGCGCAGCAGGAAAGGTTTGCAGATCGCCGCTTCCGCACTCGTCGGCGTGCGGTTGTTCGCGGGTCGGCAGCGGTTGACGTTGCCGATCAAAACGTCTTCGCGCTTCAAGCCGATGGCTTCGATGATCTTGTTTAAGAGTTGACCCGCGCGACCGACGAAGGGGCGACCTTCCGCGTCCTCGTTCGCGCCCGGAGCCTCGCCGACGAACATCAGACGCGCTTGCGGGTTGCCCTCGGTGTGGACGATCTTCGTGCGCCCCTCGCAGCAGAGCGGGCAGCGCATGCAGTCGCCGATGTCTGCGCGTATGTCTTCCAGCGTCTCGCCCTCGCGCGGCAGGGAG
>JAVXVR010000089.1:0-7454 GCA_032230165.1 Acidobacteriota bacterium
CGTGGCGGCGCGCGTGGTGGCGGCGGCGCACGCGGCGGTGGTGGTGAAGGCGGCGGCGGGCGCGGCGGTGGTGGCGGCGGGATGTTCGGCGCGGGTGGGATGTTCGGCGGCGCTCCCGGCGGCGCAAGCGACAAGCGTTACCAGTTGACCTTCAGCGTCAACGTCAACAACATCCTCAACCACGCTAACCTCGGCACGCCGGTCGGCAACCTGAGTTCGTCGCTGTTTGGACTGGCGCGCTCTTCGGCGGGCGGCTTCGGCGGCTTCGGCGGTGGCGGTGGCGGTGGCGGCGGCGCGGCGGGCAACCGCAAGGTTGAGCTGCAAGTTCGCTTCAACTTCTAGGAAACATAATCCCACCCTCGAACGTCAATAAACTGGTAGGGTCGCGACAACTGCGACCCTGCCAGTTTCACTTCTCAGGAAAAACTTTTTGCCCCAGCAGAAGGAACGAGCGCAATGAAAACCACGTCCCTTGCCCCGTTTGCGCGCCTCGCCGCGCTGCTCTTCGTCGCCGCCGCCGTCTGCGCGCAGGCGCAGCAGAAGATACCAGACAAGGCGACGACACAGGATCAGAAGACGAACGCCATCGCAGCAAACGCTCCCGCCGCCGCCAAGACCCCGGTCGATCTCGCGCGCGCGACATATGCGTCTCTAGGCGGCGACAAGTACCGCGATCTGAAAAATATGGTACTGCTCGGCTCCGCCGATCTCTACGCGCCCAACTCGGCGCAGTCGCTCGCGGGAAAGTTCGGCATGATCACGTCGGGCGAGAAGATACGGATCGAGATGAACACTTTTCTCTCCAACTTCTCGCTCGTCTTCGACGGCGTCAGGACGAGCAGCAGCGTGCCCGGCTTCCAGATGCCGCCGCCGAACAAGTTCGGGATGCCCGTGCTGATGAAGTTCGACAGGGAGGGCTATGAGGTCACCGCGCTCCCCGATAAGAAGAAGGAGCGCGGCTTCCGCATCACCGATGCCGAGGGCGACGCGACTGACTTCTACGTTGATGCCGCGACCGGCAGACTCCTGCGCTACGAAGTCCCCTATGGAGCTTACACCTACAGCTTTGAGTTCAAGTCGGTGAGGGAACTAGAAGGCGTCGTCGTGCCCGTCAGCTTCGTGATGCGGCTGACCAGCACGCAGGGCTCTTTCTTCGCCGAGTTCAAAGTCAAAGACGCCAAGCTCAATCAAGAGCTGCCCGAAGATACCTTCCTCATCCGGAACAAGTGAAGAGGTAGAAACTAAAAGGTAAAAGGCAAAAGTGAGGGCAGGTTGCCGCTTCACTTTTGCCTTTTTAATTTTCCCTTTTGCCTTGATCTAGACGCTCATCAGTTCCTGCTCTTTACTCTTGGCGAGATCGTCGATCTTGCCGATGTAGGTGTTGGTGAGCTTCTGCACTTCTTCGAGACCGTCGCGCTCGTTGTCCTCGGAAATCTGCTTGTCCTTGAGCATCTTCTTCAGACGCTCGTTGGCGTCGCGGCGGACGTTCCTGACAGCGGTGCGGTGTTCTTCTGCGAACTCGTGCACCTGTTTCGCAAGCTGCTTGCGCCGCTCCTCCGTGAGCGCGGGAATCGGCACGCGGATGAGCTTGCCGTCGTTCGACGGGTTCAAGCCGAGGTCGGCTGCGCGGATGGCGGTCTCAATCGCTTTGAGCTGCGTCTGATCCCACGGCTGCACGGTGATCGTCTGCGGCTCAGGCACGTGCACCGAAGCCATCTGATTGAGCGGCGTCGGCGTCCCGTAGTAATCAACGACTACGGGATCGAGCAGGCTCACGGCGGCGCGACCCGTGCGCACGGTCGCCAGTCTTCGGCGCAAGTCCTCGACCGCCCCTTCCATCCTCGGTCGCGCGTCTTTGATCACATCCTTCTCACTCATAAGCATCTCCGATGCTCGTGAACCGTAAACCGTGAACCGTGACAAGAGAGAACAGAGCTTCTCTTATCACGGTTCACGGTTTACGGTTCACGGCTTTTCAGGCTTTTCCATGCACACGCGCGTGCCGACGCCGGGCTCGCCCGTGACGACGCGCATGATGTTGCCGGGGCGGCGCATGTTGAAGACGACGATGGGCAGGTTGTTGTCCATGCACAGGGAGATCGCCGAGGCGTCCATCACTTGCAGACGCTGCTCCAAAACTTCCTGGTACGTGATGCAGTCGAAGAGCGTGGCGTTCGCGTTCTTCGCCGGGTCGGAGTCGTAAACGCCGTCAACCTTCGTCGCCTTCAAGATCACCTCGGCTCTGATCTCTAACGCGCGCAGCGCCGCCGCCGAGTCGGTCGTGAAATACGGGTTGCCCGTCCCCGCGGCGAAGATAACAACGCGTTGCTTCTCCAGATGGCGCACGGCGCGGCGGCGTATGAACTGCTCGGCGACTTCCGGAATGTCGAGGGCGGAGAGCACGCGCGTGTGTACGTCAACTTTTTCGAGCGCGTCTTGCAGGACGACGGCGTTCATGATCGTGGCGAGCATCCCGATGTAATCTGCCGCCGAGCGATCCATGTCGCCCGCGCTCGCCGAGACGCCGCGAAAGATGTTGCCGCCGCCGACGACGATCGCCACCTCGACGCCGAGCCCGTGTACGCTCTTCACTTCTTCGGCGACCGTGCGCGCGACTTCAACGTCAACGCCATAGTTCTGCGTCCCCATCAACGCCTCGCCGGAGATTTTCAGAAGTATCCGGCGAAAGACGGGCGCGCGCGCGGCGGTGGTGGATGCTTCAACAGTCATTCGATTGCGGAATGCGGATTTCGGATTGCTGATTGAAGAGTCTGAAATCTGAGATTTCAGATTCGCGATTTCAAATTCAGGACCCGGAATGGCGTGATTTCAAATCCGCATTCCGCAATCCGAAATCCGCAATCTCGGTTTACAGGAGCGCGGCAACCTCGCCGCCAAAGTCTTCGTCGCGCTTGGCGAGCCCTTCGCCCATCTTGTAGCGCGTGAAGCGGCGGACGGTGATCTTCTCGCCCGTCGCGGCGATCTTCTCGTTCAAGAGATCGCCCACGGTCTTCGCCGGGTCTTTGACGAACGGCTGATCGACGAGCACCGCCTCTTCGTAGAACTTGCCCATGCGCCCCTCGACGATCTTGTCGATTACCTGATCGGGCTTGCTCGCGTTCTTCGGATCGTTCTTCGCCTGCGCGCGCGCGATCTCGCGCTCCTTGTCTAAGAGCGCGCCGTCAACCTCGTCGCGCGAGACGTAGCGCGGCTCGGCGGCGGCGACATGCATCGCGATGTCTTTCACCAACTGCTGGAACTCGTCCGTGCGCGCGACGAAGTCGGTCTCGCAGTTGATCTCGACGAGTACGCCGACCTTGCCGCCCATGTGGATGTATGAGCCGACGACGCCCTCCGCCGCGATCCGTCCCTCTTTCTTCTTCGCCGAGGCAAGCCCGCGCTTACGCAGGGTCTCAATCGCCTGCGCCTCATCGCCGCCGCACTCCGTCAGCGCGTTCTTGCACTCCATCATCCCCGCGCCCGTCTTCTCCCGCAAAGCCTTGATCGATGCCGCAGTAACTTCTGCCATAACCCTCTCCTGAAAAGCTGTCAGTGGTCAGTTGCCCGTCGTCAGTTGTTTGCTCCCATTCTCGGATGAATGCTCCGACTTAATCAAGCCGCGGTCGGGCGAAGCACAGCTGACAATTAACGACTGACAAAGAACTAAATGAAAGCGCAGCCCGGCGGTCTGCTGTCCGCGTCGCTGGCTGCGCTCGCCGTTGATTAAAAACTTAGATTAGCACTCAGCAGTCAGCGCTCAGTATTCAGTCACCTAAGCATTCAAAAACTGACTGCTGACTGCTGAGTGCTTCTTTTCACTTCGCCGCGCCGACCGACTCCGCGCCCTTCTCCTGCTCGGCGGAAGACGCGGGTCGCGTCTCCGCGTCGTTGCCCGCGCCGCTCGCCCCGCGCACGGGCGCGTGCGTGCCGACCTGCTCGTGGTCGCCGACACTGTCGGGCTGCTGACCCGTCTTGCCGAAGCCTTGATTGCCGGGCGACGAGACCTGCGTCTCGGCGGAAGGCGCTGCCGCCTGCATGTCCGTGAAGTTCTGCGATTCACGACCGGGATCGCGCGCCGTCGTCACCGAAGACGTGCCGTCGCCGCTGGCAGTCGGCGTCTGTCGCGTGCCCGTCGCTTCCGGCGCGGTGGCGGCGGGAGCGTTCGCCTGCGGCTCAGCGGTCTGACCTTCGGACTCGCCGCCCTCGTCCTCGCTGCTCTTCTTCGACATTTGCTGACCCTCGATCACCGCGTCGGCGATGCGCGAGGCGAACAGTCGCACGGCGCGCAGCGCGTCGTCGTTGCCGGGAATGACGTAGTCGATCCCTTCGGGCGAGCAATTCGTGTCAACGACGGCGATGATGGGGATGCCGAGGCGGTTGGCTTCCGCCACCGCGATCTCTTCCTTGCGCACGTCAATGATGAAGAGCGCATCGGGCAGCCGCGTCATGTTCTTGATGCCGGAGAAGTTCCGCTCCAGCGTCTCGCGCTCGCGGTCGAGCTTGATGCGCTCCTTTTTGGTGAGCATCTCCGCGCGACCATCCGTCTGCATCGCTTCGAGTTCGCGCAGACGCTTGATCGACTTCTGCACGGTCTGGAAGTTGGTGAGCAGTCCGCCGAGCCAGCGCTGGTTGATGTAAAACTGGTTGGCGCGCGTCGCCTCTTCGCGGATGGCATCCTGCGCCTGCCGCTTCGTGCCGACGAAGAGGATCATGCGACCGCGATCTTCTCCGGCGAGATTGGTGACGTAGCCGATGGCTTCGCGGAACAGCTTCTGCGTCTTTTGCAGATCGATGATGTTGATGCCGTTGCGCTCGCCGAAAATGTACTCCTTCATCTTCGGATTCCAGCGCCGCACCTGATGACCGAAGTGCACGCCGGCTTCCAGAAGTTCTTTCATCGTTACCGAGACCAAAAGTGAACCTCCTCAGTTGATTGGTTTAATGTACTCGCCGCCGCCGGAGACTCCGCTGATGGGGAGCAACCAATCCGGCACGCGACAATGGAGTGACGACCATGACGACTAACGAGTGACAGGCAAGAGAATTTGCCTGTCACTCGTTAGTCGTCACTTTTTCAATTACCGTTTCGAGAACTGGAAGCGCTTGCGCGCGCCCTTCTGCCCGTACTTTTTGCGTTCCTTGATGCGCGGGTCGCGGGTCACTAACCCCGCCGACTTCAGGGTCGGGCGCAGGTCGGCGTTGAAGACCATCAGCGCGCGGGTGATGCCGTGCCTGACCGCGCCCGCCTGTCCGGCGGGTCCGCCGCCCGCGACGTTGACGAGGATGTCGAACTTGTTCGACGTTTCGGTCAACTGTAAGGGCTGGCGGATAACCATCCGCAGCGCCTGATTCGGGAAATAATCCTCGAAGGTCTTCTTGTTGACTTTAATCTCGCCCGTGCCGGGGCGCAGGTAGACGCGCGCCGTCGAAGTCTTGCGCCGTCCCGTTCCGTAAAATTGGTTCTCTGCCACGATCTTTATTCCTTAACTTTCATCAGTGAAAACTACTTTTGCCCCGCGGCGGCGAGACTGGCGAACTGCAAGGCTTCGGGTCGCTGCGCGGAGTGCGGGTGCTCTGCGTCGGCGTAAACTTTCAGCTTCTTCGCCATCGCCTTGCCCAGCTTGTTCTTCGGGAGCATCCCTTTGACCGCCAGCTCGATAACGCGCTCCGGGTGCTTGGCGAACTGATCCTTGACGCTCACCGTACGCAAGCCTCCGGGGTAGAGCGTGTGGTGGCGATAGACTTTTTGCTCGGCTTTCGAGCCTTTGAAGACCGCCTGCCGCGCGTTGATGACGATGACGTGATCGCCCGTGTCCATGAAAGGCGTGTACTGCGGCTTGTTCTTGCCCGTCAGCACGCGCGCTACTTCGGTGGCGAGGCGACCGACCGTCTGCCCCGCCGCATCGACGACGAACCACTTGCGATTCTCAGCCAAACCCTGTGCGCTCGGAAAAGTTGTTGACATAAGGTAACTCTCTCGAAAAAAAGCGTCTAGAACGCGAACGAGTAGAATAAAAAACGGTCAAAAGATTGTCAAGCCGCAGCCGTCGAAGGAGTAAAATGCCCGGCGACCGGACTCGACCCTGGGGCGGGTGGGGTGGGGTCGCGGGGGCTTCGCATCCGAACGCTTTCCCGCGTCCGTAATGTGTGTGAATCGGAGAGCAAGCGGGCAATGAGAATGCTGGCGCGCAAAGGGCTTCAGCGCGTTTCGCCGCGCGCGGCAGTCTTCCAAACCCTCAAGGAGATAAAAAGTCATGCAGAGAGTTAAACAGATCGGGGCGGCGCTGTGCCTGCTCGCCATCCTCACCCTTCCGGCTTCGGCGCAAAATATGACGGCGGGCACTCAGATGGCGGCGCAGAAGTCGCTCTACGAACGCCTGGGCGGGCTCGACGCGATCTCGGCGGTCGTCGATGAGTTCATGAAGATCGCGGGCGCGGACGAGCGCATCAACAAGAAGTTCGCGAAGACCATTCAGCCCGCGCGCGTGCGCCTCCACTTCATCGAGCAGATTTGTATGCTGACGGGCGGACCCTGCAAGTACACGGGCGACAGCATGAAGAAGGCGCACCACAACATGGGGCTCACCGACGGCGAGTTCACCGCCGGGGTGGAAGACTTGGTGCGCGCGCTCGACAAGTTTAATGTGCCGACGCCGGAGAGGAACGAACTGCTCAACGCGCTCGCGCAGTTCAAGCACGACATCGTCGAAGTTAAATCGAAAGAGACGGGCACGCCGCTGCCCGTCAGCTTCAAGCCCGCCCCCGCGCTCCCACAGTCGCAACTCGACGCCGGTCCCGCGATGAAGAACGGGAAGAAGAGCAACAAGAAGCCGTAAGCCCGCGCTGTTTGAGCGCGCCGCAAAACGGGTCTCGCCTGCGAAACGAGCGGCGTCGGCGTCGCCGGAAAATTCCAAGAGCCGCGTGATCACATTGATCACGCGGCTCTTGGAATTTTGTCCGCGCCAAAGTTTCCCCCGTGACCCGCGCTTACGGCTGGTCGCTCGGAGGCGGGGGCGGCGGCGTGGTCTTCTTGAGCGTCGGCGGAGCGTCCTTCTTCTCAGCCGGTTTCGTCGAGTCGTCGGCGTCGGGCGTCGGCGAGCGGCGCTTCAAGGTCGGGCGCTGTGGTCCGCCGTCGTTGCTGCTGTCGCCGGCGATGTCGCCCGCGGTCGAGGCTTTCGCGTTCGAGAGCCGGAGCAGGCGGTTCTTCACGCGCTGGAACTCCGAGGTGTTTAAGACGTACTCCTCGCGTTCGGGGAAGCGCGCGACCAGCGCCTTCGAGGTTTCGAGCCGATCAATCGACTGCGGGTGCGACGCGAACGTCTTGGCGAGGAAGCCCGGCTTCTTCTTGTTCTGCGAGGCGAGCTTCTCGAACATCGTGGACATCGCGTTCGGATCGTAGCCCGCGGCGTAGAGGTACTGCACGCCGAGGCGGTCGGCTTCCGATTCGGCGTCGC
>JAVXVR010000165.1:0-5518 GCA_032230165.1 Acidobacteriota bacterium
CCGCCGAAATCTGTCGCTTGTACTCGCGCTCGTCCTCCGCCTTGAGGCGCTTGCGACCGAGCTTCTCGGTGTACTTCTCGATGTCGCGCTCGGCGCTTCTCACGTCCAAGGCGACCGTGCGGATGGAGTTGATGAGACGCTGGCGCGCGCGCTCCGTCAGGTTCAGTCCCTTGTCGGCGCGCGAAGGCGAGGGCGCGCCCGCGATCAACTGCGCGATCTCAAGCCGCGCGCGCGCCACCTTGCGGCGCAGGCGCAAAAGCTTCTTCGTCTTCTTGCCGCGCGTCACCTTCGTCTCGGCGCGCAGTCGATCCCAGTCCTTCAAGCCCGCCTTGAAGAGTCGGCGGATGTTGCCGATGCCTTCGAGCGTCCACTGGTAATACTCTTCCGCCTTGTCTTCTTGCCCGGTCAACTCAGCCTGATCGGAGAAACCCACCACGTCGCGGATGTTGAGCTTTCCGGCTTCGAGTCCGTCGCCGATCTTCAGCAGCTCGCACACGGCGATGGGCGAGCGCGAGATGGCTTTCTGCGTCTTGAGCTGACCGCGCTCGATCCGCTTGGCGATGGAGACCTCGCCCTCGCGCGTCAGAAGCGGGACGACGCCCATCTCGCGCAGGTAGAGCCGGACGGGATCGTTCGTCTTCTCGAGCGCGCCCGCCGAGAGATCGAGCTCCACGTCTTCATCGATCTCTTCGTCGTCCGTGCTAGCGACGACCGCTGCCTGCTCGATCAGGCGCTCCTCCGAATCGGCGACGGCGATGTTCGCGCCGTTCAGTTTTTGCAGCACGTCCTCGATGTCGTCGGGCGACACGATGTTGTCGGGCAACTCGCGGTTCAGATCGTCGAAGGTGAGGAACTTCTTGTCCGTGCCCAGCTCTAAGAGCCGCTGCACCACGTCGTCCTGATCTTTCTCTTCTATGCTCATCTTTAGGAGACACCCGCCAATCGACAGTCTCTAACGCTCCCTCACGCGTGGGGGAGCAGCGTGTTGCGCCGCCGCGTCCATTCGAGATTTTCGAGCACGAGCGCGTCGCGCCGCGCGTCGTCGCCCGCGCGCTCGGCTTCGCCGATTTCGATGGCGAGGTCTTTCAAACGCCGCTCGATCCGCATCACGCGCAGCGCCGTCAGACAGCTTTCGGCTTCGGCGAAGGAATCATCCGCCGCCTCGCCCTCGGCGCGCGCCGGCTCGCTCATCAAAATGAGCGGCACGAGATCAGCCGCGACCACGTCGCCCTCGGTGCGCTCGCCGAGCGTCGTGAAGTCAGCTTCCAAGCCCTCGCGCTCGATCTCTTTCAAAGCCTCGAAGACGCGCTCGCTCGGCAGCTCCGCGTAGTCTTCCCTCTCGAGTCGCGGCAGGATCGAGTGGCGCAGCTCGCCGTCGTGCGCGAGCAACTCCAGCAGACGTTGCTCGGCGACCGTGACGGGCACGCTCTCGGCACGCGCGATCTGCTGCTGCATCTTCGCCGTGTCGGCTGACGCGCCCGCGACGACGGCGCGCCAGAGTTCCCGGCGAAGTCCAGGCTCCTCGACGCGCAGCGCGTCCATCGTCATGTCGAAATACTCGCGCCGCTGAATCTTGTTCTTCACGGCACGGATGAACGGCAGAGTCTCCTCGACCGCCGCAGCCTTGTCCGCCGGTCGGCGCAGGTTGCGCCCGCTCGTCGCCTGATCGAGCACGAATTGGATGTAGGGAAGTGAAGCTCCCCGCCGTTCGTTGTAAGCCTCAACGCCCTGCGCGCGGATGAACTCGTCCGGGTCTGAGCCATCGGGCAGCACCAGGACTTTGACCTCCACATCCTCCGGCAGAAGCACTTCAATGGCGCGCTTGGCAGCCGCGACCCCGGCGCGGTCTCCATCATAGTTGACCACGACGCGACGCGCAAACCGACTCAAGAGCCGCGCCTGCTCGCCCGTCAGAGACGTTCCCAAACTCGCCACGCAGTTCCGCACGCCGAACTGGTAGGGCACGATCAGATCGAGATAACCCTCGACGAGGATGACGAATTTCTTGCGCCGAATCTCCTCGCGCGTCTGGTGCAGCCCGTAGAGGTGTCGCCCCTTCGTGTAGGCAGCGGTCTCCGGCGAGTTCAGGTACTTCGGCTCGCCCCCGCCCGGCAACACACGCGCACCGAAAGCGACCGCCCGCCCCTGCGCGTCGAGCACGGGGAAGATGAGGCGACCGCGAAAGCGATCATAAAACCCGCCCGCGTCCTTTTTGACTACAAGTCCGCTGCGCTCGATCTGCGCGACACTCGCCCCTTTGCGCTTCAAGTGCGACGAGAGCGCGTCCCAACTATCGGGCGCGAAACCGAGTCGGAAAGTCTTGCGCGTCTCGTCCGTGATGCCGCGACTCTCGACGTACTCGCGCACAGCCTTCGCCGCGCCCTCCGCGTACTGCCCTTCCCACCATTCCAAAGCCCACGTGTTCAACTCGACGATCTCGTCTGCGTCTTTGCGCCGTGTCTCAAACTTCTCGTCGTCAACAAGTTGCGGGAGCGCCACGCCCGACTTCTCCGCGACGACCTTGATTGCCTCCGGGAACGACAGGTGCTCCATCTCCATCACGAACGTGATGACGTTGCCGCCCTTCCCGCAACCGAAGCAGTAGAACATCTCCTTCGACGGGTTGACCGAAAACGATGGCGACTTCTCCTGATGAAACGGGCAACACGCCATCCAGTTCGCGCCCTTCTTCTTCAAAGACACGTAGTCCTGCACGACGCGCACGATGTCCGCCTGTCGTTTCAGATCGTCGAGGAATGTCTGCGGGAAGCGCATGGCTCAATATGAATAAAAATCACCAACGAAGACCGCCGAGCGCGAGCGGCGCGCGCCGCCGTCAACGAGTCTCGACCGTGTAGGTGAGCGTCTGCTTGCCGCCCGCGGGGACGCGGAGCTTGAACTGGACGGTGTTCGCGGAGAGGCGCTCCGGGGGCGCGCTGCTCTCGGTGATCGTCCACTGGTTGTCGTCGTGCGGCTCAATCGTCTCGCGCACGAACGTCTCCGCCTCGCGCGCCCCGCGGTTGGTGAGCACCACCTCGACGCGCGTCACCAGTTTGTCGTCCGTGCCGCCATCCTCCGTGCGAAAGTTGACGACGCGGCGCTCAAGTATGCGGCGCGTGCCGAGCAGCGTGGAAGAGCGACCCTGCGAGACGCTGAACTCCGCGCCGACGGGTGTGAGCGCGATGCGATCCTGACCGACGATCTGCGCCACGCCGTCCGCCGTGCGCGCGTAGATCGTCATCTGCCCGGCGGGCATCGGCACGCCCGCCGTGTTGCGCGAGACGAGGCGCACCTCCAAGCCGCGCGGCAGCAGGTTGAAGCCGCCGCGACCGAGCGTCTGCGTGTTGTAGTCGTTCTCGAAGACGTTGCGCTCGGTGATCTCAAGTCGCGCGTTCTGAAAAAGCGGGAAGCGGTTGACCGGCGCGTTCGCGTTGATCGAGATGTTGTCGCCGAGCCGGAAGCGACTGAACGCGCTCACGGCGCTCGCCGCCGCGTTGACGGAGAACTCGGCGAGGTCTTCGTTCATCCTGCCGCCGACGGCTGCGGCTTGCGCCACGTTGGCGCTGTAGTCGCGCTGCTGGCTGTAGCCGCCCGTGTTGAGCAGAGCGATCTCGCCCGCGATGAGATCGACGCGGCGCGCGGCGATGTCCGTCCCCGTCGAGTTGAGGATCGAGACCCAGGAGTCGAGCGTCGCGGAGGTCGTCGGCGCGCCTTCCGCCGCGGTCGCGAGCACGAGCAGGTAGTCGTTTTGCCAGCTGACGCTCGGCGCGAGGTAGTCCACACGCACGCGGCGCGCGCCTCCCGCGCCCGCGTTCCTCAAGACGAGGTGCAGCACGGGCGCGTGCGAGCCGCGCACCTCCGCCCCGTCGTAGGTCACGTCTTGTCGCACGACCTCCGCGCCCTCCGCCGTCACGCGCAACGTCCGCACGAACGCCTGCGGCATCAAGCTGCGCCACTCGATCTGGTTGAGACCGGGTTGCAGATCGAGCGTGCGCACTTCGAGGAACTGCGCCACGCCCGCGTCGTAGATCGTCAGGTGCTCGACCTCCGAATCAGCCGCGAGGGCTGCGTCTGAGGCGACGAACGCGGCGCAGAGAAAGATCACGACGACGAGAATCTTGGACGGCATGAGCGAATCCTCCGAGATTGAGTCTTCCCGCCTCGGCGAAGGTCGGCGGTCGGTGCGAGATTATACACGCGGCTACTGCCGTAGCTCGACGACGGTTGCACCCGCGCCGCCTTCGTTGGGCGGCGCGGGTGCGAAGCTTGAGACGTGCGGGTGTCCTTGTAGAAGCTCCGCGATGGCGCGGCGCAGCGCGCCCGTGCCGTGACCGTGGATGATGCGGACGCGGGGGAGACTGTGTAAGAAAGCTTCGTCGAGAAGTTTATCAACGGCTTCGCGCGCCTCGTCCGTCGTCTTGCCGATGAGGTTCAGCTCGGCGTCGGGCTCGCGCCTCGACTGCGTAAGACGAACCTGCGTCGTGGCGCGAGCGGCTTCAGCCATGCGTTCGAGTCGCGAGGCGCGGGCTTCGTCGGTTTTGGCGGGGGCGCGCTCCATGAGTTCGAGGTTTTTGAGCTTCTCGCGCAGGCGGACGTTGCCGACGCGCACCTCAGCCTCGCCGCCCTTGACGCTCTCGACCGTGCCGGTCTTACCGAACGAGCGCAGCCGCACGTGGTCGCCCTTCGCGATCTCACGCGACTCGGACGCGGGGCGAAACTCGTCCGCGCCCGATGCGGAGGATGAAAACTGTGCTGACTGAGATGAAAGTGATCCGGACGCGCTCGCGTGGCGGACGACGCGGACGCCGCCCGCATGTTCGACGGTCTTCGCTGGCGTCGCCGTGCGCGTCTGCGCGGCGGCGCGTTGCGCCTCGCGGCGCAGCTCTGCGGCGCGTCGCTCGGCTTCACGCTCGACGCGTGCGCGCTCGGCGCGATCCACGATCTGCTTCGTTAGCTCCCCGGCGCGTCGCTCAAACTCCGCGAGACCGGCGCGCATCTCACGCTCGAACTTTTGTTGACGCTCCGCCTCGCGCCGCGCGGCTTCGCGCTCCAGAGAGTCGTACTTCTCCGCGACCGCCGCGCGTTCCTCTTCGAGCGCGCGGCGCAGCGCTTCGGCTTCTTCCGACTCGCGCTTGATGCGCCGCAGGTATTCGCTCGCGTCGCGTGAGGCGTCGTCCACGCGCGATGCGGCGGCGCGAATGATGTCGCGCGGGAAACCGAAGCGCTCGGCGATCTCAAGCCCTGATGAAGAACCTGCCAGCCCTACGAGCAGACGATAAGTTGGCTGCAAAGTCTTCTCGTCAAACTCGACGCTCGCGTTCGTCACGCCTTCATCGCTCGCGGCGTACTGCTTGAGACCGCTGTAGTGCGTCGTCGCGATGACGTGCGCGCCGCACGCGCGCCGAAAATGATCGACGACGGCGACACCCAGAGCCGAGCCCTCTTCGGGGTCTGTGCCCGTGCCGACTTCATCAAGTAAGACGAGCGCGGGCTGCTCGCACAGCTCGATCATGTGGCT
>JAVXVR010000170.1:0-4110 GCA_032230165.1 Acidobacteriota bacterium
GCGACGACCATTCCGCAGGGTAAGGTCGGGGTAATGACGGCGGCCGACGGCGCGCCGCTCGATCCCGGTCGCTTGCTCGGCAAAGCGATTCAAGGGCACATTTACTTTCAGAACGCCGAGCAGTTCATCGCGCACGGCGGGCAGAAGGGACCGCAGGTGGAAATCCTGACGCCCGGCACATACCGCATCCTCACGCAGTCGGCTTCAATCGAAAACCCGAACGAGATCAAGCCGGGTCTCTTCACCATACGCCTCTACGATGCGACCGTGATCAACGAAAACCTGATCGGTCTCGTCGAAGCTCTGGACGGCGCGACGCTCGATCAGCGTGATTACGTCGCGACGCCCATCGAGGGTCACGACAATTTCCAGAACTGCAACGAGTTCATCCGGCGCGGCGGTCAACGTGGACCGCAGAAGGACATCCTGCTGCCCGGCACTTACTACATCAACCCGCTCGTCTTCAAGGTCATCCCTGAGACGGCGAAAGAGATCAAGCCGGGCGAGGTCGCGGTCATCGTCTCGAACATCGGCAAAGACCCGTCCGAGGAGATTCGCAAGCAGATGGCGGCGAAGGTACGCGCGCGCTTGGAGCGCGAAGAGAAGGAGCAGATTTCCGACGCCGCGGCGCGGCTCAACAAACTTGAGACGGAGGATCGCGCCAAGTCGGAGATCGAACAAGACCTGTTGATGACCGACCCCGCCGACCGGCGACTCGACGAAGGCGCGCACGAGGCTTACGTCGTGCCCGAAGGCTATCGCGGCATACAGGAGACGGTCGTCGGTCCCGGTCGCTACTACGTCAATACGCTGGCGATCACGCCCATCGTCATCCCGACGACGAACCAGACGGTCGAGTGGACATCGGGCGAGAATGCGAACACTTTCGATCCGTTCGAGGTCATCTCGAAAGACGGCTTCACGATGCAGCTCGAAGTGAGAGTCGTCTTCCGCGTGAAGCCGGAGGACGCGCCGTTCATGGTCGCCAAGATCGGCGGCATCGACCGTCTCATCCAGAACGTGATGCACCCGCTGATTGATTCGATCTTCCGCAATCAGGCATCGGAATCCTCCGCGATGGCGTACCTGCAAAACCGGCACGAGGAGCAGGAGCGCGCGGAGGCTCGCGTGAGGGCGCACCTCTTGAAGTATCACGTTGACGTGGTGAACGTCCTCATCTGCCACATACATCTCCCCGAAGAGTTGATGAAGACGCAGACCGAAAAGATTCTCGCCGAGCAGCGACAGAGCATGTTCGATGCGCAGCGCGAGGCGGAAGACAAACGCATCCAGCTTGAAAGGATCAGGGCGCAGGCAGACAACCAGAAGTCGCTGATGGCTGAGATCGTCGGCGTCGAAATCGCGGGCAAGCGCGCAGAGCAGCGCAAGGCGGAAGCCGACGGCGAGGCTCACTACATCCTCTCGACGGGTCGCGCCGAAGCGGAGAAGGTACGTCTGATGGGCGAAGCGCAGGGCGTCGCCTACCGCGAGCAGGTCAACGCGCTCGGCGCGCAGGGCGTCGCGCTCGTCGAGACGCTGAAAGTGATCGGCGAGAAGAACGTCCGCATCACGCCCGACGTTCTGGCTACGGGCGGCAACGGCGACGGCGCGGGGGGTTTGGGCACGCTGCTGCTACTCAACCTGTTCCGCGACAAACTCGGAGCGCCGTCGGGCGAGAACGGATCAAAGACCGTGCTCAAAGGCTAAGACAACGCCGCAAAACTGTAGGGGCAGGGCTTGTCCCTGCCCGCATCGTCCCCAAGGACGATAAACAAGATGCGCGATCATTCAACATCGAATGATCGCGCATCGTTGTTCGCGCTCAGGCGCGGCGGGCAGGGACAAGCCCTGCCCCTACAGTCATCGGGCACGTTCGACGACGATTCCAAAACCGAACTGGAGGCGGACGTTTTTAATCTAGCGAGTTACGTTGTAAAGTTTTCTCGAATCAACGGAGTGGAAATCAAGATGTCAACAGTCGCAGAGAAGAGAACGGAAACTTTCGAGATCGCGGGGCACACTTTTACTTCGCGCCTCATCATTGGCACGGGCAAGTATCGCAGCTTCGACGAAATGAAGGCGGCGCACAAGGCTTCAGGCGCGGAGATGGTGACGGTCGCCGTGCGCCGCGTGCCGCTCGACCGAAGCACGGAATCGTTCCTCGATCATCTTGACCCGTCGCTCGCCATCCTGCCGAATACCGCGGGCTGCTACACCGCCGAGGACGCAGTGCGCACGGCGCGGCTCGCGCGCGAAGCCTTGAACACCGATCTCATCAAGCTCGAAGTCATCGGCGATCCAATCACGCTCTTTCCCGACAACGAGCAGACGCTCGAAGCCGCGCGCGTGCTCGTCCGCGAAGGCTTCACCGTGCTCCCTTACTTCACGGACGATCTCATCATGGCGAAGAAATTATTAGACGCCGGATGCGCCGCCGTGATGCCGCTCGCCGCGCCCATCGGATCGGGACTCGGCGTGCAGAACCCCGCCAACCTGTCGATCATGCGCGAGCAACTGCCCCGTGCCACGATCATCGTTGACGCCGGAGTTGGCACGGCGAGCGACGCGGCCATCGCGATGGAACTCGGCGCGGATGCCGTGCTGATGAACACGGCGATTGCCGAAGCGCAAGACTCCGCGCGGATGGCGACTGCCATGCGCCTCGCAATCGAAGCCGGTCGCCACGCCTACCTCGCCGGGCGTATGCCCAAACGTCTCTACGCCAGCGCGTCGAGCCCTCTGCAAGGCGTCATCAGGTAAAACCCGTAAACCGTGACAAGTGACGAGTGACAAGCAAGACATAACGGTTCTGCTTGTCACCTGTCACGGTTTACTTGTCACGGCTTTTACGGGTTCGCCGCTTTCGGCGAGACGCTCGCAGTCGTGCCGTTGCGTCTGAAGTCTGTCGCGTTGTTGTTTGTGTCGGTCGCGTTTGGGTTGCGGATGAGATCGTTGGGCGTGCCGCCCGCGAAAGTGAAGAGCGTGCCTTCACCGAAGTTGTCGAACGCAGCGGGCGGGACGGCGCTGCCGTTCTGCTGGTAGCGTAGCCCGTCTAGTTTCACCCCTCCCAACTCAAGCTTGATCGCGCCCGAAGAGTTGTTGAGATCGAAGCCCGACGCGCTGGCGTCGTTGTCCGCCGCGACGCCGAAAGTGGACGCGCCGTTGACGATAAGGAAATAGCCGTGAGGCGCGATCAAAGTGGTACGACTACCGACCGCGCCGGGCAATGTCACAACGCTCACCGCGCTCGTATTGCCGGAAGCGCGGAAGGAGATGATGAGCCCGCTCATGTCGAGCGTCTGCCCAGTCGTGTTGAAAAGCTCCAGGAAGTCCGCGCGCGCCTGCGTCGTTGACGTGGCGAAGGAGACGAGCGCCTCGTTGATGACGATTTGCCCGGCGGTGGCGACAGGCGGTGCGGTGACGTTCAAAGTGGCGGGTGCGCTCGAGATGTTGCCGGATGAGGCTGTAATCTGCGTCGCGCCCGCGCCTGCCCCGGTCGCTAATCCGCTCTGGCTGATCGTCGCGACAGCTTGACTGCTCGAAGCCCACGCGAAACTTGTCCCGTTGATCTCCTGTCCGTTCTGATCGAAGCCTCGTGCCGCGAACTGCTGCGTCTCGCCAGCCGCGATGGTCACAGACGCTGGCGTGACGACGATGCGCGATAAGACGGGCGGCGACGGGTTAACCGTGATCGTCGTTGTGTTGCTCGTGACGACAATCGCGCCTGAGGTCGCCGTTGCGATGACGTGCGCCGTGCCCGCGCCGCGCCCGCTTACGGTCGCGACAGCGCTCCCGTCGCCGCTGCTCGTCGCAGATTCGATGCGCGCCACATTTGCGTCATCCGATTTGAAGCTGAAGGTCGCGCTGGCGAACGGCTGGTTGAATTGATCAAAGGCGCGTGCGGTGAGTTGCCCGGTCTGCCCGACGATGACGGCGGAAGACAAGGGGGCGAGATCAACTCGCGTCAGTACGGGTGGCGGCGGGTTGACGACGAGCGCAGCCGTCGCTTGAATACCGCCAGCCCGCGCGCGGACGCTCGTCGTGCCCGCGTCGAGCGTGGTCGCAACTGTGCTTGCTCCCGTCGCAGGCGCGAGCGTCGCTTTACTTGTA
>JAVXVR010000219.1:0-9539 GCA_032230165.1 Acidobacteriota bacterium
GGTTAACTCTCGATGAGTCGCGACCGATCACCCGCTAGCGAAACGAATGCGCACGAGGCGCAAGCGCCGCTCATCCTCGCCATAGACATCGGCACTTCGAGCGCGCGCGCCGCCCTCTACGATTCACACGCGCGCGAAGTGTCGGAGACGGACGCGCGCATCCAACGCGAGTTTCGCACTACGCCGGATGGCGGAGCCGAAGACGACGCCGATAAAATGTTCGCCGACGTGGTGCGCGTCATAGACAGCGCGCTCGCGCGTGCCGCCGCACTCGACCTACGCGTCGAGTCGGTCGCCGTCTCATGCTTCATGCACAGCCTCGTCGGCGTCGATACGGAAGGTCGTGCCGTCACGCCCGTCTATGGCTGGGCAGACACGCGCGCCGCTTCGGAAGTCACTTCTTTGCGTGAGACCTTCGACGAGCGCGCGACGCACGCGCGCACGGGCTGTCGCTTCCACGCGAGCTACTGGACGGCGAAGCTCGCGTGGCTGCGCCGCACGCACGCGGAAACTTTCTCGCGCGTCGCGCGCTGGCTCTCGTTCGGCGAATACCTGCTCGCGCAACTCTGCACTGATTCCGCCGCGAGCGTCTCGATGGCTTCGGGCACAGGACTCTTAGACGTGCGCGCTTGCGCTTGGGACGCTGAAGTTCTCGCCGGTCTCGATCTGAAATCCGACCGACTTCCGCGACTCGCGGGCGATGATGAGACGTTCACGCTCGCCGATGCTTACGCCGCACGCTGGACAGCTTTGCGTGGTCGCCCCGTCTTCGCGGTCTTCGGCGATGGACCCGCAAACAACGTCGGCGCGGTCTGCGTGACGAAAAAAGAGGTCGCGTTGATGATCGGCACATCGGGCGCGATGCGCGTGCTATACGAGGGCGAACCGCCCGCGCGTCTGCCCGCGAGCCTCTGGTGCTACCGGCTTGATCGGCGGCGCGTCCTCGTCGGTGGGGCTCTCTCAGACGGCGGCGGGCTTTACGAATGGATGCGCGAGACGCTCGCGCTCCCCTCGGACGATGAACAACTCGAACGCGAGCTTGCCGCGATGCAGCCGGACGCGCACGGGCTGACCGTGCTGCCTTTCTGGGCGGGCGAGCGCAGCACCGGCTGGAATGCACGCGCGCGGGGCGCGATCATCGGACTTCGCACGCACACGCGCCCCGCAGAGATCGTGCGCGCCGCTTTGGAAGCCGTCGCTCTGCGATTCGCCGCGCTCGCAGACGATCTCTCGCCCTTCGCGCCCGACGCGCAACTGTATGCTTCGGGCGGCGCGCTGCGTCACTCCCGCGCGTGGACGCAGATCATTGCGGACGCTCTGGGTCACACCCTTCGTCTCTCACGCGCGCGCGAGGCTTCAAGTCGCGGCGTCGCGCTCGTCGCTTTGGAGCGTCTGGGCGCGATAAAAAATTTGACAGACGTGCCGCTCCCGACATATGAAACCTTCGCGCCCGACGCCGACGCCCATGCGCGCTACCGTGAGGCGCTGGCGCGCCAAGAGTCGCTTTACGAATCGGTGTTAGTCACTAGCTACGCATCGAAATAGGAGATTGTCATGGAAGCGCTATTTTCATTCTCCATTGCGACTGTTCTCTTTCTTCTGCCTAGCCCTATTGTTCGGCGAGCATCATTATCTTTCGCTTCGCAAAATGCCCTTGCGGTTAAGGCGAGCAAGTACGTTGGCTTAAAGCACGGCTCACACTTGCCCGACAATCTTAAGGGCGTAGGCGGTGCTTCAATCTCAAGCATGGGCGATGCTAAAGAGTATGGGATTAATGAGGTACATCAAGGTAGGGTGAAAATGCTCTGGTTTGAGCATATGACTTACCGCGACGACTCAGGTGCTCCCAACTGGGAAGTTAAAGATGTGCTTGTTCTCCCAACAATTCCTAGAAACAAGGTTCTAGTCTATTCTTTCTGTTCTTCAGGTAAGAAGCCCGATAGTGAAATTGTAGCAATTGCCGACTACCAGCCTGACGAAGAGTTCTTTACACGCGTGCGTCGAGCATGGCGGGCTAACCGAAAGACAGAGAAGTTCGAAGAGATATCGCCTAGAAGTATCAGGTGTACGAACGAAGGATACGGCGTTTAAGGTAGAGTAATCATCGCGTAAAATCAGAAACGAGGAGCACGCCACACATGAGCGCGTCAACGCAGCCGACTTCCGCCGATACGAGCCCCGAACTCGACCAGCTTTGCATCAACACGATCCGCACGCTCTCGCTCGACGCCGTACAAAAAGCCGAGTCAGGGCATCCCGGCTTGCCGCTCGGCATGGCTCCGTCGGCTTACGTGTTGTGGACGAAGTTCCTGCGCCACAACCCGCGCAACCCGAAGTGGCAAAACCGCGACCGCTTCCTGTTGTCCGCTGGTCACGGCTCGATGCTCATCTACTCGCTGCTGCACCTGACGGGCTACGATCTGCCGCTCGAAGAACTCAAACGCTTCCGGCAGTTCGGCTCGAAGACGCCGGGTCATCCTGAAAACGTCTTGACGCCCGGCGTCGAGATCACGACGGGACCTCTCGGACAGGGCTTCGCCAACGGCGTCGGGCTCGCGATGGGCGCGTCGCATCTGGCGGCGAAATTTAACCGCGAAGGTTTTTCGATCATAGATCATTTCATCTACGCCATCGTCTCGGACGGCGATCTGATGGAAGGCGTCGCGAGCGAAGCCGCCTCGCTCGCGGGTCATCTCAAACTCGGCAAGATGATTTATCTCTACGACGACAACCACGTCACCATCGAGGGCTTCACCTCGCTCGCTTTCTCCGAAAACGTGCCGCAGAGATTTGAGGCATACGGCTGGCACACGCTGACCGTCGCGGACGGAAACGATCTCGCCGCCATCGAAGAGGCGATCCGCACGGCGCAGAACGTGACCGACCGCCCGTCGCTCATCTCCGTCAAGACGACCATCGGGTACGGTATGCCGACCGCGGGCACGCGCAAGGCGCACAGTGACGCGCCGGGCGCAGACGCCGTGCGCGCAACCAAACGAGCGCTTGGCTGGGACGAAGACAAAGAATTTTTCATCCCCGACGCCGCGCTCAAACATTTCCGCGAGGCGACGGAGCGCGGCGCGGCGCAAGAGCAGGAGTGGAACGAGTTGGTCGAACACTACGCGCGCGCGCACGAGACGGAGGGTCGCGCGTGGCAGACGATCATCAAAGGCGATCTGCCCGATGACTGGGAGTCGAAATTGCCGACGTTCGAGGGCGCGAAAGCGATGGCGACGCGCGCGGCGAGCGGCGAAGTCATCAACGCGCTCGCGCCCGTCATCCCCGCGCTCATCGGCGGCTCGGCTGATCTCGGACCCTCTACGAACACAGACATCAAAGACGGCGGCAGCTTCGAGGCGGGTTCATACGACGGTCGCATCCTCCACTTCGGCATACGCGAGCACGCGATGGGCTCGACGATGACGGGCATGAGTTTGAACGGCGGTCTGATCCCCTTCGGCGCGACGTTCCTCTGCTTCGCAGACTACATGAAGCCCGCCATCCGTCTCGCCTGTCTTTCGGAAGTGCAGGTCATCTACGTCTTCACGCACGACTCCATCGGTCTCGGCGAAGACGGACCCACGCATCAACCCATCGAACAACTCGCGATGCTGCGCGCCATCCCACACATCAACGTCATACGTCCCGCAGACCCCGCGGAAGTCAGTCAGGCTTGGCGCGTAGCTATCACACGACGCCACGCGCCGACCGCGCTCATCCTCACGCGACAGAAAGTGCCGACGCTCGACCGCAACGCTTACGCCCCCGCCGAGGGCTTGCTGCGCGGCGCGTACACGCTCGCCGAAGCGACCGACGCGGCGGGGGCGAACGTCGCGCCGCAACTCATCATCATCGCCACCGGCTCGGAAGTCTCGCTCGCGCTTGAAGCGCGCGACGGGTTGCAGAAGGAAGGCACGCCCGTGCGCGTTGTCTCGATGCCCTGCTGGGAATTGTTCGAGGAGCAGGAGGCGAGCTATCGCGAAGAAGTTTTGCCGCCCGCCACAACCGCCCGACTGAGCATCGAGGCGGGCGCGCGCATGGGCTGGGATCGCTACGTCGGCGCGCGTGGCGATTGCATCTCGCTCAAACGCTTCGGCGCGTCCGCGCCCGGCGACGTGGCGCTCAAGGAACTTGGCTTCAACGTCGAAAACGTTGTCTCACGCGCGAAGGCTCTCTTGAAGTGAGAATCTAAACTGAGAGAAGGCAAAGGAGCTAAGCTCAACCGCTTTGCTGACTGCTGACTGCTGACTGCTAATTGCTTCCCATGCGCATCGCCGTCGGAGCAGATCACGGAGGCTACCCGCTCAACGAGCGCATCATCGCGGAGCTGCGCCGAGCCAACCACGAGGTCGAAGACTTCGGCACGCACGACGGCTCGCGACCGGACGACTACCCCGACTACGCGCAAAAAGTCGGCGAAGCCGTGCGCGACGCACGCGCCGAAGTAGGCATCATCATCTGCGGCAGCGGCGTCGGCGCGTGCGTGGCGGCGAACAAGCTGCGCGGCGTGCGCGCCGCACTGTGCGGTGACACCTACTCGGCGCACCAGTCGCGCGAGCACGACGACTGCAACGTGCTCTGCCTCGGCGCGCGCGTCACGGGCGTCGAGCTGGCGTTGGAGATCGTCCGCGCTTTCGTCGCCGCGCGCTTCACCGGCGAAGAGCGGCATCTGCGCCGCCTCGCCAAAGTTCTGGACATCGAGCGAGCCGAAACGATGAAGTAGGAACGATGAGCGATGAACTGAAGACGACTTCTCTTCCATTCATCGTTCATCGTTCCTACTTCATCGTTTTCTAAACTACCACCCGCAACGCGCGCGGTATCACTCTCAGTTCGAGCGGCGTGTGCCCGCGCACGTCGCCATCCGCCTCGATCGGCAGCGCGTCCTTCTCAGTCATGTGTTCGACGCGGACGCGCACGCCGCGCTGAACGCGCACGCGCGGGTTCGCGACGTGCCCGCCCGTGTGGATGCGCGTCATCTCGCGCACGAGCATCCGCCGCGAGATTTGTCGCGCCGTTACAACGTCTAAGAGCCCGTCGTCCACGCGCGCTTCGGGCGAGAACATCATGCCGCCGCCCGCGAACCGGCTGTTGACGACGGCGATCAAATTCGTCGCGCACTCGAACGCCTCTCCGTCGTCAACCATCACCCTCACGCGCCGCTCGCGCCAGCGCGCGAGCCCCGCCGCCGCCGCCAGCGCGAAGCGCGCCTCGCCCGGCAGCCTTCGCGCCAACCGACCTTGCGCCGCCACGCGCGCCGCGACCTCCGCGCCGATGCCGAGCGTTACGGCGTTGAGACAGAAGAACGAGCGCGCGCCGCCTTCGACCGTCCCGCGCAGCACATCGACGGCGCGCGTCGTCTCTTCCTCGCGCGCGACGCGGCAGTGACGGACGAGGCGCGCGATCCAAGGTTCGAGCGACGCACGGCGACCTTCGAGCGCGCGCGCGAAATCGTTGCCCGTCCCTGCGGGCAGCACCGCGAGCGTCGTCGGCGAGTTGATCGGCATGGGCGGCGACGCGCGATCAAATTTATTCCCGGCGCGCACGGCGGCGCTTTCATCCTCGAAGAAACCGTTGACGACCTCGCTCAGTGTGCCGTCGCCGCCGACGACCGCAATGGTGCGATAGCCCTCACGGAGCGCACGGCGTGCCTGCCCGCGCGCGTCGCCGAACTCGCGCGCCTCGTGCGCGTCGAAATGAACGCCTGCGTCGGCGAGCGCGCGCCGCACGACAGCCCAAGCCGCCCGCGCACGCGCCGCTGAGTGGTTAACGATGATGAATGTTTCCGCGTGAGTGCCCATCGTGCGGGAACATTAGCATGATTCGCGGGTTTCGATTTACGATGCGTGCATGAGCGAGGAACGGATGCGCGCGGTCGTGATCGCCGCGCACGGAGGCGTAGAGAATCTGGAAGTGCGAGAAGTGGCGCGACCGCACGCGGAGGGCGACCGCGTGAGAGTGCGTGTGTGCGCGGCGGCTCTGAACCGCGCAGACCTTTTGCAGCGACGTGGGTTGTATCCGGCTCCGAAGGGGGCTATGCAGGACATTCCCGGCTTGGAGTTCGCGGGCGAGGTCGAGCAGTTGGGCGAAGAGGCGCGCGCGTGGCGCACGGGTCAAAGAGTTTTTGGCATCACGGCGGGCGGCGCGCAAGCCGAGTATACGGTCGTGCCTGAGAGCGCGCTCGCGGAGGTTCCCGACAATCTCTCTTGGGAGGAAGCCGCCGCCGTGCCCGAAGCTTTCATCACGGCGCACGACGCGATGTTTACGCAAGGCGGTTTGACGCTCGGCGAGCGCGTCGCCGTTCACGCCGTAGGATCGGGTGTCGGGCTCGCCGCCTTGCAGCTTGCACGCGCGGCGGGAGCGCAAGTCTTCGGCACGGCGCGCACCGCCGCCAAGCTGGAACGCGCGCGCGAGTTCGGGCTCGACGTTTGGATAGTCGTCGCGGACGAGCCGAAAGTTTTTGCTGACGCCGTGCGCGAGCGAACGAATGGCGCGGGCGTCAACTTGATCATCGATCTGGTCGGCGCGTCGTACCTTGCGGCGAATCTGGATGCGCTCGCCGCGCGCGGTCGTCTCATCCTCGTCGGCACGATGGGCGGGGCGACGGCGCAGCTCGACTTCGGCGTCGTTATGCGCAAGCGTTTGCAGATACGCGGCACAATGTTGCGCGGTCGCTCGACCGAGGAGAAGGCGCGCGCCGTGCGGCTCTTCGCCGCGCAGGTCGTGCCGCTGCTCGCGCGCGGGCTCGTGCGCCCGGTCGTCGATCAAGTCTTCGACCTCGCGGACGTGCGCGCCGCGCACAGGCACATGGAGGCGAATGAGAACTTTGGGAAGATTGTTTTAAGCATGAACGGTAAACCATGACAGGTGACAGGGAAGAAACAGGTTTTTACCCTGTCACCTGTCACGGTTTACCGTTGACGGCTTTCGGTCGCTTGTCACCCCCTCTGCTCATGTGCGATTATTAGTTTTTCTGAGGGGGTGCGTGACGCGCTCTGTGGCATTGATACGGAGGTTTGATAGTGAAAGCGGAGTTGTCCCAGTTAATTGCTTTGCAAAACGCAGACACGTGCATCCGTAAGTTAAAGGCTGACCTGGATGCGGTTCCAGAAAGGCGCGCTGAGATCGAAAAGGAATTCGACCAGCGCGCTTTTGAATTTAAGGGCGTCGAGGCGGAACGCGATGCGGCGCGCGACAAGCGCACGCAGCTCGAATCGGAACTGACAGAGACGCGCCAGAAGGCGGAGCACGCCGACCGCGCGCTGATGGCTTCGACGAACGAGAAGGAGTACACCGCCGCGATTCGTGAGGCGGACGCCGCGCGCAAGCACGCCTCGCAGTTGGAGACACAAATTCTCGAACAGATGGAGGCGTTTGAAAGCGCCGAGCGGAAGATGGCGGAGCTTGAGCCGCAGGTCGCGACCCTGCGCGCCGAGCGCGACGAGAAGCTCGCGGCGTTCGACGAGCAGGTGAAGCGCGAGGCGGAAGAGTTGGAGACGTGCCGCTGCGACCGAGAGAAACTGCTGGCGGAGCTGCCCAAACAGATGGGCGCGCTCTACGACCGCATCAGCGCGCGCATCAGGAACGGCGTGGCGGTCGCCGAGGCTCGCAACGGCTCGTGCACCGCCTGCTTCATGTCGCTGCGCCCGCAGATCATGTCCATGATCAGGCGCGGCGAAGAGATCGTCACCTGCGACAACTGCAACCGCATCCTCTACTACGCGGGCTCGAACGCCGTCGAGCAGGCACAGACCGTCTGACGACTCAGGCGTTGACAACTGCGAGCGCGGACGACGGCGAAGGCGCGACGCGCGTTGCTGACAGACACCTTAAGCGAGTACGAAGAGAGCCGGGCTCATCAGCGAGCGCGGCTCTTTATCGTTTGCATCGCGCCATAGTTTCGTGATGCGCGCGCGCGAACATCTCGCGCCCTGTTGACGGCGCGCGCAAGCTAAGGAGATTTCAAGCGGGTGGCAAGCACGGAAACGACGACGACAACGGCAAGCAGCACGGTCGGCAGCGACGACGCGGAGAAGTCCGCGAAGAGTCCGGCGAGCGCCATTGAGCGCGGGGCGCGTGCGCGCTGGTGGCGTCGGCGCGGCTCGAAGTCGCGCGGCTTCTGGTACGAAGACGCGCACGGTCGCCGGATCACGGACGAGGCAGAGTTGGAGCGGATCAAGTCGCTCGCCGTGCCACCCGCTTGGAAGCACGTCCGCGTCGCGCCGGGCGTGCGCTGTCGCGTGCAAGCCATCGGCATGGACGCGGCGGGGCGCGTGCAGCGCGTCTATCACCCGACGTTCGCCGCGCGCCGCCAGCGCGAGAAGTTTGAGAAGATCATACGCTTCGGCGACGCGCTCGCCGCGCTGCGTAAACGGACGAACGAAGACATCGCGCGCGAGGGACTGCCGCGCGAGCGCGTGCTCGCCGTCGTCATACGCCTCATCAACGATCTCTATTTCCGCGTCGGCTCCGAAGAGAGCGTGCGTCGCTACCGCACCTACGGCGTGACGACGCTCAGAAACCGACACCTTGAGATCAAGCGCGGCGGTCGGCTCGTCTTCGCCTTCGTCGGTAAACACCACATCGAACATCGCCGCGTCCTCGTTGACGAAGAACTCGCTGCGCTCGCGAGCGACATACAGAGTCTGAGAGGCGCGCGACTCTTCCAGTTTTACGACGAGGAGTTGAAGCGTCGGCGACCCGTCACGCCGCGCGACGTGAACGAGTACATCCAGAGCGCGACCTCTACAGAGTTTTCCGCCAAAGATTTTCGCACGTGGGGCGGGACGCTACTCTGCGCCGTCGCGCTCGCGGACTTAGGGATAACGGAGGACGAACAGCGCGCGAAGAAGAATATCACCAAAGCCGTCGAGCGCGTCGCCGAACGACTCGGCAACACGCCGACTGTCTGCCGCGCCTCCTACATCCACCCGCTCGTCATCGAGAGCTATTTGAAGGGCACGACGCTCGAAGAATTTCGCCCACGCCGCGAGCGGCGCATCGGGCGCGAGCAGCCCGAATACTTGCCGGAAGAGCGCGCGCTCTTGAAGATGCTGAAGGCGCAAGCAAACGGAAGTGGGTCGTGAGAAGCTACTTATGAGTTTTCTCTGGTGAGGGAACTAACGACCTGCATCAGCAGCGCGCACAAGACTTTGAAGATGAAAGAGCCACTGCTTCGCGCGTCCGCCGAACGCAGTTGTTAGATTTTTGCTAGAAGTGAATTCGAACTATTCAGGATTTTTAGGCAGTACGTAACGACCGACCGTCCTGTACTTATTCGGCTCTACCGCATCTCTCTTGAGTAGGAATCCGCGACTCCACATCGTGTCGTCGGCGAAGGAAACCGAGTCGATTTCGTACTCCGCCGATTCGACGGGCGTCTGAACACCGAGTTGAGTCAAGGAGTCCACCAGCCTCTTATACGCATCTCCCGTCAGTTCTATGTCCTGTACCTGCCCCGGCATGATCTCCTTGTAGGAACCTGCGGCGTCCGGGTAGCAGGGATACCCCGGATAGCAACCATACCTGAGTATTCCTAA
>JAVXVR010000228.1:0-4121 GCA_032230165.1 Acidobacteriota bacterium
CCATCTCGGGCAGCGTGATGGACTGGCGCAAGGAGGCGAGTTGCCACGGGAAGGGGGCGAAGAGCAGGTAGATCATCCCCAACGGGATCGCCGTCAACGCGCCGCCCGCCGTCGAGACGTCTACGTCTTCCGAGAAGCCAGACTTCGCCAACTCCGCCTGATTGGCGCGTGCGACCTGCACCGCGTCGAGGTTGCCGTACATTTCCATCTGCTGCGTCGCCGTATTCACGATCCCGAGTTGGAGCAGCAGCAGCGCGACGATGAAGAGAAGCGCGAACCGGCGCACGTAACCCATCATGGAGGGTTGTCGGATGCCTACCGTGAACGCTCCGACTATCGCCGCGATCATCATGTAGAAGACGTAGAAGCGGATACTGAAGATGCCGGCGAGCGCGGCGACGAGCACCGCCAGGTGCCTGAGGCTGAACTTCTGGTCGAGCTTCAAGGTCGCTAGCATCCCCAGCGCCAGCAGAAAGACTATCGGTCCGTCCTTCAACCCTTGCGAAGACCAGAGGATCAGGGACGGAAAAAAAGTCACGAGTTGGGCGGAGATGCGCGCCACGCGGAGGTTTTTAAAGATGTGGCGGGCGCAGAGGTAGATGGCGGGTGCGGTCGCCGCGCCGAGCACGGCGTTGAAGAATTGCACCGCCAGCATGTTCTGCCCCGTCACCCAGTAGATCGCGCCGGTCACATAGATCATGCCGGAGTTGCGCGCGAGGAACGGACCCAACACGCTCTGGAAGATGTGGTATGGCATCTCGCCGCGCCACAACTTCACGATCAGCGATCCGAAGTAGTCATAGGTGAAGGCGTCGCCGCCGAAGAAGTCTTGCAGGTGAAAGTAGAAGATGCCCGTGCCGACGATCATCCTCAGGAGTAGTCCGGCGATGAAGAGCCGCACCAAAAATTCCTTGTCCGTATCCAGACGACAGATGACGTACCCCGCCGCGAGGGCGCAGACGGCGCAGAACGCTACAGCGGCGGGGGCGTAGCCCGGCAAGAGGGCGAGCGCGACGAGTACGACTGCAAGTGACGACGCAGCGAGAAGGGCGTTCATAATTCCTGGTGGCTAGGACTTAACGGGGACGCTCGCGGGAGCGTGGCGGCGAAGGAGAACTTGGCGGATGGCGCGCGCCGCCTACGCTTGCAGCGGCGACGCGCGAGACCGTCCCTGTTCACACATCGTCGGGCAGGTCGGCGCGCGTCTTATGCTCGATGAGAAAACGATCCTCTGCGCCGAGCGGCTTGACGGGCTTGGCGGGTACGCCCGCGATGAGTTGATTCTCCCCTTCGAGCCGCCCCGTGATGACCGCGCCGATGCCGACGATGCAGCGGGATGGTATCACGCCTCCCGGCGCGACGCGAATCTCCGACCCGATGTAGCTGAGCGAGCCGATGACGACCGGGCGCGTGCGCTGCCGGTTGTGCGTCCACAGTGATGAGTTGCGACCACCCAAGATCGTGCGCCGCCCGATCTCGACGCGATCCGTGAAGTCAATTTTGTGTCCCGTCGTGACGACGCTCCCGTCGCCTAAGGAGAAGCGCGGGTCTATCGGGTTGACCACATCCGGATCGGGGATCGAGTTGATCTCGTTCATGCGTATGATCTCAGAGTAACGACCCAGAGCGATCTCTGCACCGCCGCGAAAGATGTTCAGATGACCGACGTGCGCGTGATCTCCCATTGACAATCGACCGACGCCGATGAAGACGTTCAGATGACCGATCCGCACGTCGTCCGCGATGACGCACTCGCCCGCGTCGAGCAGAGTCAGTCCGATCCGCACGCGCTTCCCCACCCGGTAGCCGAAAAATAATCTGTAGCAAGGACGCTTGAGCGCCGAAGGGAGCAGCGCGACGAAGGCGAGCGCGGCAAGACGAAAACGCGAGACGCGGCGACGCGGCGACGCGGCGACGCGGCGATCAGTCGAAGCATCGGCGGCGCGATCAATCGAAGTCGCAACGCCATCAGACGCCGCCGCGCCGCGATCAATTTCCGCACGTTGGCTTTCCGCCTCGTTCATTCTTCTCGCCTTCTTCTCTCCGCGTCACCGCGTCACCGCGTCTTCTCTGTCCCCGCGTCGCGCCCGTCACCTACCGCTTCGCGCAGCGCGCGCGCCAGCTTGTCCGCCTGCGCCGGGACGGCGTAGTGCGCGAGCGCATGCGCGCGACCCGCCGCGCCCATGCGTCGGCGCAAGGGCGCATCGTCGAGCAAGCGTGCCAACGCCGCGCGCCACTGCTCGCCGCTCGTCGCGAGCAAGTGTGTCACGTTCGCCTCGCCGATCTCCGTCGTCGCGCCGACCGGCGACGCGACGAACGGCACGCCGACCGCCATGTATTGAACCGACTTGAAGCCGGACTTCCCCGCCGCCCATTCGCTCGCGACAACGGGGTAGAGCCCCACGTCGAACGACTGAAAGTCTGCGACCTCGCGCGCCAAGCTCCACGGCAGATTCTCCACCTCGACGCCGGCGACGCTCACCTCCTCGCGCCCCGCGCCGACGATCTTCAACCTGAACCTGTGCGACTTTGCCAACTCTTGCAACACGGGAAAGATAGATTCCAGATACAGAAACGTCGAGTGTGTGCCGACCCAGCCGAGGACGGGCGGCGCGTTCTCACGTTCGCGCGTCGCAGGTCGGAAGAGTTCTGTATCCACAACGGTCGGGATGAGCACGCCGCGCACGCCCTTCCCCTCGACATATTCGCAGATGGCGCGGTTGCCACAGGTGACGACCGCCGCGCGCCGGATCAGATCGTCCGTCTTTGTAAACCACTTGAGCGCGCTCCCCAGTCGCCCGTAGATCGGGCTCTCGTAGGCGATGTAGGTCGCGTCGTCCAGATCGAGCACCAACGGACAGCGACCGATCTTCGTCGCGAGGTACTCGATTAAGGGCGGTCCGAACATCATCGCCTCGCGCTGCACGAGCACGGCGTCGGCGCGGTGTGCCGCCGCCACATCTATGAAGCGGCGCAGCGCAGCGCTGATGAGTCCGACGGCATTGCGCGGCAGCTCCGCGCGTTGGTAGAGCGAGGCGAACAGGCGCGAGTTGAGAAACGGTCGCACCTCCAGCTCGATCCCGCGCTCACGCAGCGGCGCGACGTATTGTACAAGACGATACCGCGTTGCCGCTGCTTCAACCGGGTATGAGGCGAGACCGAGAACTCTCATTGTCGAGTCTGGAGTCTGGAGTCTGGAGTCTGGAGTCAAAGCCGAAGTCAGCAACTTGAGAGATAAACTTTCTTCGACTCTAGACTCCAGACTCCAGACTCCAGACTTTTTCGTAGAGTCGCGCGTAGCGTTCGAGCCCGGTGCGGCGCACGTCGAAGAGTCGCTCGGCGACTTCGCGTGCGTGTCGTCGCACGGCGTCGCGGTCGCGTAGCATCTCGGCGACGACCCGTGCCGCGCGAAGGTAATCGTCCGTCGAAAAATTCGTGACGAGCGCGCCGACGTGCTCGCGCGTGACAAGGAGGTCGGAATCGCCGACGCCCGCGTTCAAGATGACGGGCAGCCCGCAGGCGAGGTACTCGGCGGTCTTCGTCGGCGAAGAGGCGAGCTTCGAGAAGCACGGCTTGATGAAGGCGACACCCGTATCCGCGGCGGAGAGATAGGCGGCGACATCTTCGGAGCGCGCGCCGCGCACCGTGAACTTATCTTCTTTGATCCCGCGCGCGCTCATCAAGGCGCGAACCTGTTCGTGTCCGCGCGGCGTGAGCCAGAGGAAGTGTGCGTCCGCTCGCTCCGCCAGCAGCGCGGCGAAGAAGTCCGCCATCTCTTCGTTCAGATACCAGCCGCCGATGGAGCCGCTGTAAACGACGACGAAAGTGTCTTCGAGTCCGAGTTCGCGCCGCACGCGCTCGCGCGCTGCTGCGTCGAAGCGGAAGCGCGCGAGATCGGCGCAGCAAGGGATTGTCTCGTGCGCGACGGCGCGACCGCGCAAGCCCTGCCAGTCTGTGATGATCTCCCAGATGGCTTCTGTGAGCGTGACCACGCCGTCCGCTGCGGCGAAGAAGCCGCGCTCACGGCGCTTCGTCAGCCTGTACTTGAAGCTCCCAGCGCGCCAGTGTCCCGCGTCGGCATACTCTTCGGCGAGCAGACCGCGCAGGTCGAAGATCATCTT
>JAVXVR010000273.1:0-3084 GCA_032230165.1 Acidobacteriota bacterium
CGATGCTGGAGCGCTCGCCCGGCTTCGTGCTTGGCGCGAACGGTCGGCTTGATACGGAAGCCTCGCGCCGCGCCGGTCGAGACCTCGCGCTCTACGGCGCACAGGCGCGCGCGCGCTTCGACACGTCGAAGCACACCGCGCTCACCGTCTCTGCTGCCGACCTCAACTTCAATGGCACGCAGTTCATCACGCCCGCGCAACTCTTCGGAGCGAACCTGCAAGTGCCCGTTACCGTGACGATCCCCGCCAACGGCACAACTCCGGCGCAGACCGTCACGGCATTCGTCAACATCCCGCGCAACTTCTTCGTCAACGGCAGCAACCTCGGCGTCGAAAACGTCAGCACGAACGCGACGAACCGCGACGGTCATCTCTCGTCCGGCTACAACCTCATCGATCTCATCGGTCGGTTCGAATGGACGGCGAGCAAGCGCTTCCCCGTTACGCTGCTCTTCGACTATGTGACGAACACGCAGGTGCGCGACGTGGTGTCGTCCACCGGGCGCGTGCTCGCCAACCACGAGAACAAAGGCTACTGGGCGGAGTTTCAGATCGGCAAGACGCGCGAGCGCGGCGACATGCTCTTCAACTACACCTTCGTCCGCATCGAGAAGGATGCCGTGCTCGCGCCCTTCAACTTCTCCGACATCCTGCAACCGACCGACGTGCGCGCGCACCGCTTCATCGCCTCATACGCCGCCGACCCGCGCGTCACGCTTACTTTGACCGCTATTGTCTCCGAGCGCCCCAACGGTCTGCTCGGCGCGTTCGGCGCAACGCCGCCGGGCTCGCTCAACCGCGCGACTACGCGGCTGCAATTCGACACGCTGTTCCGTTTCTAGGTTGCTACGTGAGAGGAATAGAAGTACCACAGAGGACATAGAGAGCACAGAGAAAAACCGATCTGAAATTTCAGATTTGAGATTTCAGTTTTCGGGCTGCTCTTTGTGCCCTCTGTGGCTAGAACTAAATCACGTCCGCGAAGTTCTTTCTCGATTTCGCGAACCACCAGTAGCCGAAGAGAAAAACGGCGAGCGCGACCGCCGTGAAGTAGGCGAGCCCCGTCCAGTCCGGCGGCGCACCTTCGAGAATCACGCGGCGGTAGCTGCGCACAAGCGGCGCGAACGGGTTGAGTCTCACGAACTTTTGGTAGCGCGGCGGGATAACCTGTTCGGGGTAGATGATCGGCGTCAAGAAAAACCATGCGACGAGCGCGAGCGCGACGACCTGCGCCGTGTCGCGCAAAAAAACTCCGAGCGACGCGACGAACCACGACGCGCCGAGCACGAACAGCAACTGCGGCAAGACGAGCACGGGCAGCCACAGCAGCGTCGCGTGCAGCTCGCGCCGGATGACGACCGTGGCGAAGACGAGCACGATTGTCCCGAACATCTGCGTGGCGTGCGCCGCGAGAGTCTGCGCGAGTGGCAGCGCCTCGAGCGGGAAGACGACGCGCTTGACGAGGTTCGCGTGATTGACGATGACGTTCGATGCAGACTGCGCCGACTCCTGAAACGCCGTCCACGGCAGCAGCCCGCAGAAGAGATAGAGCGCGTAGTCCCACGCTGTGCCTTGCGCCCCGAAGCGCGCGCCGAAGAGTCCGGCGAAGATGAAGGTGTAGATCGCGATCATCACGGCGGGCGTGAGCATCGCCCATAGGAAACCGAGCGCGGAGCCGCGATACTTCGCCGCCAGCTCCTTGCGCGTGAGCGAGCGGACGAGTTCATAGCGCCCCGGCAACTCGCGCAGGGGTCGCCACACCAAACGCCTCTCGTCCTGTGCGGAGATCATGCGTCGGATTGTAAACCACGCCGGCTGATGGCGCGACTTTCCTTAACAAGTCATCGCACCCAACGTCGCGGAGTGTGCTATCGTCTCACCGCGCATACACATGATCACCAGACGGGAAGGGCTACGGCGTGGCGAAAGTAAGAGTTCTCAGGCACATCAGCCGGATCGATCAGGAGAGGCGCAACCAACACGGCTGGTGGGTGCGGATTCAGCGGCAGGGCGAGAAGATTCACCGCTTCTTCTCCGACAAGGCGCACGGCGGCAAGGGCATGGCTCTCGACGAGGCGAAGCGACACCGCGACGCGCTGCTCCTGCTCTACCCGAAGCCCGAGTACGGCAACATGTTCAACCGCGCCAGCTCACGCAACACGAGCGGGCGCGCTGGCGTCCATCGCACCATCAGCCGCAAGCGCGGGCGCGTTTACGAGGTGTGGCAGGCTGGCTGGGTTCTGCCGGACGGCAAGCACGTCAACCGCAAGTTTCATTTTTCACCCGACGGGACGAGCGAACGCGACGCGAAGCGCAAGGCGATCCGCGCCCGCGCCGAAGGTCTCGCCATGATCGAAAAAATGCGGCGCGCCAAGAAGACGAAGCGCACGACCGTCAAGCAGGCTGGCAAGAAGCCCACGCACAGGATGGCGACCAAAAAGCGCCGCTAGCGATGTGCGTCTCGCTGTGCCTAGCTTCTCACTCCCCTTTTTCCTACAATCCCACGCATGACTACCGCGCTGCACGTTGAGGGCGTGTCGAAGCAGTACCGCATCTACGATCATCCGAGTGATCGTCTGATCGAGTCGCTGACGCGCGGGCGCGTCCGCCGCCACCGCGAGTTCTGGGCTTTGCGTGACGTGAGTTTTGAGATCGAGCGAGGCACGACGACGGGCATCGTCGGTGCGAACGGGAGCGGTAAGTCAACGCTTCTGCAAATCATCACGGGGACGCTTGAGCCGACGCACGGCGAGGTGTGGGTCGAAGGTCGCGTCGCGGCGCTTCTCGAACTCGGCGCGGGCTTCAACCTCGAATTTACGGGTCTGGAAAACGTTTACATGAACGCCGCGCTGATGGGCTTTTCACGCCGCGAGACCGATCGGCGTCTGAAAGAGATCGAGCGGTTCGCGGAGATCGGCGACTTCCTCCACCAGCCCGTCAAAACTTATTCGTCGGGGATGTACGTCCGTCTCGCCTTCGCCATCGCCGTCAACACAGACCCGGAGGTGCTCGTCGTGGATGAAGCGCTCTCGGTCGGCGACACGATCTTCCAGCACCGCTGCGTGCGCCGCATCCGCGAGATGC
>JAVXVR010000335.1:0-3524 GCA_032230165.1 Acidobacteriota bacterium
TTCGTGCGCGAGACCGAAAAGTTAATCGAGGAAGGTGCGACCGAAAGCGCGGACGAGCCGCCGCAGCTCGTCACCATCGAACGTTAAAGAAGGAACCAGCAGACAGCGTGAAGGGCGACGTTGAGCCAACAACGTCGCCCTTAGTTTTTTTCGGACAAAGAATCAGGCAGCAGCCATTGAGAGGAAAAGCGCGTCGGTCGCGGCGCGGCGGTTGACGTTGACGGCGAGGCGCGCGCGCAGCTCTTCAACCTGCGCGAGCCAGCGCGAGGCGCGCGCGTTCGTCAAATCAGCGGCGAGGCGCGCGAGGCGTTCGCGTATGTCATCGTTGACGATCTCGGCTCCGGCGTCGAGCGAGAGCAGCCACGCGTCGTGGATGAGGGTCGAGAGCGCGTCGAGCTGCGAGGCGAAGTCGTCCTTACGTTTCGCATCGCTCAGCTCCTCAGTCGCGCGTAGCAGCCGCGCCACGTCTGCCGGGCTCGCGAGCAGGGATTCGAGGACGCCAAGCATGAGCGCACGGTGTTCGCGATGTACGTCCGGGTTGAGTTCGAGCGCCTCGCCGAGCCGACCGCGCGCAAGTCGCGCGACGAGCCGCGCATCCTCGCCCGCGCGCAGCTTGTAGCGAACGAGGTGCGCTTCGATCTCTGCGGTGTCGAGCGGCGCAAAACGGATCATCTGACAGCGCGAGCGGATCGTCGGAAGCAAACTCGCCGGTCGCGAGGTCACCAATATGAGGTGCGACGTGGGCGCAAAATCTTCGAGCGTCTTGAGGAGCGCGTTGGCAGCGTTGTCGTTCAGCTTCTCAGCCGGATCGATGATAAAGACGCGCGCGCGTCCCTCACGCGGTCGGTAGTTGCTCTCACGCTCGACCTCACGCGCCTGTTCGACTCTAATGACACTCTTTTCCAAACGCAGCACCCCCACATCTTGATGCGCGCTCCAGGCGATGTGCCTGCCGCGCTCATTGTCTTCCGTCGGCGGCGGCGCGAAACGCGGGATGCGTAGGCACGCCGAGCACTTGTCGCACGCCTCCGCGCCGCGCGGGTGCAAACAGTTCAAAGCCTTCGCCAGCTCGACCGCGAACTGAAACTTCCCGACTGACTCCTCGCCCGCGAACAGCAGCGCGCCCGGCACGCGCCCCTGCGCGAGCATCCGTCGCAGCACGTCCTTCGCGCTTTTGTTTCCGACGAGACGATCAAACATAGAAACAGAGGTTAGAGGTGAGAGGTCAGAGGTTAGTGTCAGAGATTTTACTGATCACTGACCTCTCACCTCTGCTTTCAAGGAATGGCAGAACGATGTCGAGCACGAGCGTGTGTGTCTCCTCGACCGACACGGCGGAATCGATGACGCGGAAACGTTCGGGTTCGGCGGCGGCGATCTGCAAGTAGGCTTGGCGCACACGCTCGTGGAAGGCTGGGTCTTCCGAGTCTATGCGGTCGCCGGGTCGCCCGTTATGCGTGCGGCGACTAGCGCGCTCGCCCGCCTCGGCGACCGACAGGTCGAAGAGCAGCGTGAGATCGGGCTTGAGTCCGCCGGTGGCGAGGTTGACCACCTCTTGAATCAACGTCGGCTCGAAGCCGCGCCCCGCGCCCTGATAAGCGACCGTCGCGTCGGCGTAGCGATCCGAGAGCACGATGTGGTTGGAGGCGAGCGCGGGGCGGACGAGCGCGCGGACGTGCTGCGCGCGGTCGGCGGCGTAGAGCAGCAGCTCGGCGAGTGGATCGACCTGACCTTCGGCTTCCAACAGCGCGTAGCGAAGTTTTTGACCGAGCGGCGTGCCACCCGGCTCACGCGTCGAGACGACTTCGAGTTGGCGCAGGCGCAGCACGCTCGCCAGCATACGCAACTGCGTTGACTTGCCGCACCCGTCGATTCCCTCAAAGGTGATGAAGGCAGGGATCAAGAATCAAACTCCGCGCTGTCGTGAAAAATGTCCGGCTCGGCTTCAAGCTTCGGTGTGCTCACCCTCGTCCGGCGTCTGCGCCTCGTGGGGCGGCGGCTCGTGCGTGCTGCCGCCGCGCAGCTCGCCGCTCGTGCGCCGCGCGTGCTGGATTGTGGAGATGGCGTGTTTGAAAATCAACTGCTCCTGCGAGCCCGATTCGAGGAGGACGGAGAATTTGTCGAAGCTCTTGATGCGACCTTGCAGTTTTGTCCCGCTCACGAGGTAGACCGTCACGTTGCTTCTCTCACGCCGCGCCGTGTTCAAGAAGGCGTCCTGAATATTCTGCGGAACGGACTTGCTGTCCACGACAACTCCCCTGATTGTTGACCGAAAGGTTTCAAGTCTCGCCAGAGTATAGCACGCGCGTGCGGCAGACAAGAGGGCAGCGCCGCCACTGCGCACCGTCACCCTTCGCGTCGCGCGCCAGCTTCACGGATCAACTCCGCGACTCGCTCCACGGCTTGCGCCTGAGTCGTCGCATCGTCGCCGAACCCTTCGAGCCACTCAACGCCCGGCTCGCGCCGGAACCAGGTCAACTGTCGCTTCGCGTAGTGGCGCACGTCGAGCTTCGTCTGACTGATGGCGCTTTCAAGTGCGCGTGCGCCGCGCAAGAATTCGACGACGCGCCGGTAGCCGTGCGCTCCCAGCGCGTTCGACTCAGCGGGTACGCCGCGCTCGACGAGCTCTCGAACTTCGCTGACGAGCCCGCTTCGAAAATGCTCTTCGGCGCGCAGCTCGATGCGGCGGTAAAGCTCCTCGCGCGGCGGGGCGAGCGCGAAGACGTGCAGGCGTGCGGCGAGCGTCGGCGGCAAGGGGCGCGCGGGCTGCTGCACAGAGATCGACCTTTTAGTTTGCAGACGCACTTCAATCGCGCGCTGCACGCGCGACCAATCGTGTGCGTGCAGGCGCGCGGCGGAAGCCGTGTCGAGTCGGCGCAGAATTTTATGCAGGTGCGCCGCGCCGCGCTGCTCGCGCAAGCGCACCAACCGCGCGCGCAGGCGTTCGTCCGTCGGCGGCGACTCGAAGAAGGGCTGGCGCAGCGCGCGCAAGTAAAAACCCGTCCCGCCAACAAGAATCGCCAAACGACCGCGCGCCTCGATCTCTTCAATCACACGCGCCGCGTCGCGCGCCCACGCGCCCGCCGTGTAGTTTGTGCGCGGATCAATGAAGTCGATCAAGTGATGCGGGACGCCCCTGCGCTCCGAGGGCGGGACTTTCGCGGTCGCAATCTCGATCTCGCGATAGACCTGCACCGAGTCGCAGTTGACGATCTCGCCGTCGAAGCGAAGCGCCAGCTCGATGCCGAGCGCGCTCTTGCCCGACGCGGTCGGACCCATGACGGCGATGATCGGTCTCAGTTTTTCCGTGGCGTGGCTCACGCGCGGGTGAAGACGAGACGCAGGATGAGGAGCGCCCACAAGAGCGCGAGCAGGAGGAATGCGCCGACGAGTTGTGCGCGCGAGAAACGCATGGCGTTACAGCAAGAATGAGCGCAGCTCTTCGTCGCTCGGACGCACGAGCGCGCTACCGTTCGACTCGAACACAGGCACGAGGTGTTGTTTCGTCTGCCTGTACATCGCAC
>JAVXVR010000370.1:0-4579 GCA_032230165.1 Acidobacteriota bacterium
GGGTTGTCGCCCGCGAGCGCGCCCGCGCGCCGGCTCGCCCAGACGTTCGCGAGAAACGCCAACACGCCAAGCGCCATCACCCCTGCGCCAACCGTGGCGAGCAAATTCAAATTGCCCCAACCCATCTGCGGCAGGTAGGTATAGACGCGGCGCGGCATCCCACGGAGTCCAAGCTGGTGCATCGGGAAGAAGACGAGGTTGAAGCCGACGAAGAGCAACCAGAAATTCACTTTGCCGAGTCGCTCCGAGAGCAGACGCCCCGTCCACTTCGGGAACCAGTAGTAGAACGCGCCGAAGAGCGGGAAGACCGCGCCGCCGATCAAGACGTAGTGGAAGTGCGCGACGACGAAGTAGGTGTCGTGCACCTGTAGGTCTAAAGGGACGCTGGCTAAGATGAGACCCGACAAGCCGCCGAGCACGAAGATGGCGAAGAAGCCGAGGACGAAGACGAGCGGTGTTTTCAGCCTGAGTCTTCCACCCCACATCGTCGCGATCCAGCAGAATATCTGCACGCCCGAAGGGATCGCGATCATCATCGAAGCGCCGGTGAAGAAGCTCTGCCCTAGTTGCGGCAGAGGTGTGGCGAACATGTGGTGCACCCAGAGCCCGAAGCCGATAAACGCTGTGGCGATGAGCGACAAGACCATCGGCAGATAACCGAACACGGCACGGCGCGAGAACGTGGCGACGATTGACGAGACGAAGCCGAGCGCCGGGATGAAGATGATATAGACCTCCGGGTGACCGAAGAACCAGAACATGTGTTGGTAGAGCAGCGCGTCGCCGCCCTCAGCCACGTTGAAGAAGTGCGTGTCAACCAGCCTGTCCATCGCGAGCATCCCGCTCGCCATCATCACGGCGGGCATCGAGAAGATGATCATGAACGCCGTGACGAGCTGCGCCCACACAAAGAGCGGCAGACGATTCAAGCTCATCCCCGGCGCGCGCTGCTTGAAGACCGTCACGATGATCTCGACCGCGCCGACCGTCGTCGAGATCGTCAGGAAGATGAGGCCGAGCTCGTAGAAGTCCTGGCCCGGGCCCGCGTTGTACGCCTTCGAGGCGAGCGGCACGTAGGCGAACCAGCCCGCGTCGGGTCCGACGTGGAGGAAGAAGGAGACGTAGAGGAGGAGTCCGCCGATGAGATACGTGTAGTAGCCCAAGGCGTTGGCGCGCGGGAAGGCGACGTTGCGCGTGCCGATCATCAAGGGCACGAAGTAGAGCCCCATCGCCTCCATGATGGGCACGGCGAAGAGGAACATCATCGTCGTGCCGTGCATCGTGAAGACTTGGTTGTAGGTGTCGGGCGAGACTAACCCGTGTTCGGGTCGCGCGAGCTGCAAACGCATCACGGCGGCTTCCACTCCGGCGAGCAGGAAGAAGACGAACGCCGTGACGATGTAGCGCATGGCGATCACCTTGTGATTCGTGTCGGTGAAGAAGCTGCGGATGCCGCGCGGCGACTTCCACGTCAGCTCAAGCTCGCGCAGCCGCTCGCCCTCAACCGGCAAGGGCACTGCGTCGTCTGTCTCGCGCCACGCCTCGTCGTCCGTCTGACGACCTTCCTTTTCCTCGTCCACTCTTCGCGCCACGTACCCCTCCCCTGTGTCTCACTTCAGGCTCTGAAGATAGTCGAGCAACGCTTGCAAATCTTCCGACGACAGGCTCATCGGCGGCATCAGGCTACCGGGCTTGACCGACTGCGCATCAACGACCCAGCCCGCCAGATGCCCGCGCGAGTTTGGCAGAGTGTTCGCGGCGATTGAGCCGCGGCTTGCGACGTGCGTCAGGTTCGGTCCGAACGCGCCGCCCGCCTGCGTCCCGCGCACCGTGTGGCACATGATGCAGGGGCTCGACAGGAAAACTTGCTGACCGCGCCGCTCTGCGTCCGTCGCGGGCTCGACTGATGGCGCGCGCTGCGACGCGACCCACGCCCAGAACTTTTCGGGCGGCTCGGCGATGACAGTGAAAGCCATGTGCGCGTGCTGCGCGCCGCAGTACTCGGCACACTGCCCTCGATAGACGCCCGCGCGATCAGCACGCAGCCAGACGGAAGAGCTTTTGCCCGGGATCGCGTCCTTTTTGCCCGCCAGATTCGGCACCCAGAAGCTGTGGATCACGTCCGTAGATTTCAACTGGATGATGACGGGTGTGCCGACGGGGATGTGAATCTCATTCGCCGTCGTGAAGATGTTCGACGGCTGCGGATCGTCGTAGCGCACCTCCCACCACCACTGATGACCCGTCACCTCGATGGTGAGCGCGCCCGCGTCGGATCGCGTCGTCGTAAGCCCGCGCCCGGTGAGGAAACTTGCGACGAGCAGGATGAAGAGGATGAGGATGGTCGCTGCGGTTGCCGCCGCTACGACGTTCGTCATGCGCCGCTCTTGCCCTTCTTCTGGCTTGACGGCGGGCGGCGCAGTCTCGACCCCGCCTGCCAGCAAGTCGCGCCGCGACCGCCCACGCCTCACGGAGAGCGCGAGCGCGATCATAACGAGGACGAAGACCGACGTGAGCACGTAGAAGAAGACCCACCACAGACGGCTGATGCCGCCCGCGTGCGGACCCGCCGGATCGAGCGGCGTCTGCGCGCCGCCGCCGCAACTTGCGACGACAAGCGCGCACGCCGCGCCAGAAGTCAGTGCCGCGCCGCGCCAGAATTTCGTCTTCGCGTTCTCCATCTTCCCGCTCAAGCGTCCCGCCTTCGCTCTACTTCGTCTCCGGCGGCGGGGTCGAGTTCTTCGGCTTCTCTTTCTCGGTCGTCTGCTCCGACTTCTTCGCGTTCATGTGATCGGAGCGCGTCGAGGAGACATCCTTCGGCAACTGCCCGCTCATCGCGCGCACGAAGCCGACGAGCTGCCACACCTGCGCGTCGTTGATCTTGCCGCGAAACGAAGGCATCCCGTTCGGTCGCCCTTCGACGATGGTCGAGAAGACGTTCGCGGGGTCGCTCCCGTAAATCCAACGGTCGTCAATGAGCGCGGGACCGATCCCTCCGCCGCCGTTCGCATGGCAACCCGCACAGTTGTAGTAGCTAAACAGCTCTTTGCCCTGCGACACGTCGTAGGCGTGCGCCTCCGCCGGGTTCACAGTTTGCACCGTGACGCCTGCCCCGCCCGGATGCAGATCGCTCAAAGAGATCGCTTCGGTGCGCGCGCCCGGCGGAGCCTGTCGCGTCTCCCTCTTCTCACGCTCGCACGCGGCGAGAGAGAGCACGACGGCGAAGACGAGACACGCGAAGAAAGGATGAAGGATGAAGGATGAAGGATGAAAAGTTCTGATTCGAGATTTCAAATTTGAAATCTCAGGGTTGAGATTTGAAATCTCAGATTTGAAGTCTCGCCCTCTTCTCATCATTGCGTCTTCCTCCACGCGCCCCTGCTTTAACTTCATCCCTCATCCTTCAGCCTTGCACTTTCGGCACGCCGTAGTCGTCGAGGATGCGTCCGATCTCGGCGCGGCGTCGCTCCATGATGGCTTCGAGCGCGTCGCGCAACGCCGCATCGCCGCGTCGCACGCCCATCGAGATGTCATAGACGAACGGGAGAAACGGTCGGTCGATCTGCGGCGAGACGGGGACGAGTGTGAGCGCGACTTTCTCTCTCTTCGCGAAGTAACCCGCGAGAGGTCCCCAGACGACTGCCAAGTCGATCCGCCCCCGCGCCACTTCATCGACGATGCGCGCGGGCGGGTTCTCCTGCGCGTAGTCGCCGTAGAGGGTGTAGCCCGCAACATTCTCGACGATGCCGCGATTGGCTAGCGCGTGCGCGGGCGGCGTGTTGGCAAAGTCATCGCCGATCATCTGGACGCCGATCTTGAGCTGGCGCAGTTTCGGATCGTCGAAGGATGCGATGTCGAGCTTGCTGCTTTTGCGCGAGATGAAGACGTAAGTGGAGCGGTAGTAGGGCGCGGTCGTCAGAGCCATCTCGAAGCCCGCGGGGACGCCGACCACCAAGTCGCACGCGCCCGACTTCAAAGTGTTGCGGAAGAAGCCGCGCCGCTGCGCCCACCACGTGTATTCGACGCGCGCGTGCAAATCCTTTGCGACAAGCTGCGCGATCTTGTTCTCGAAGCCTTCGCCGCGCCGGTTCGAGAACGGCAAGTTGTTCGGGTCGGCGCAAACTTTCAAGACGTGCTGCTCGCGCCAAGCCTCGGAAGGCGGCGCGGTCGGCTGCAATGTTTGCGGCGGCTGCCATTCCACGCGCCGCGCCTCTTCCATCTGCGCCGTCTTCGCGCACGCAGAAGGAATCATCGCGGCGCAGATGAGACAGAGCACGCGCGCGGCACGCGCCGCCCCAAGCGCTCCGACGTTACGGCAGGGCGAAGACATAGAGCATTCCCCCCTTCGTTGTCTTGTCTTTAAGATCACTCATCGCGTTGGCGAAGCCGAGCGCGGCTGTCCCGTCGCGCGGATCGAGATCGCCCGCGACGACCGCGCCCGCCCAGCCGCCGACGCCCGCGAGGATGGCGACGTACTGCTTGCCGTCCGGCGCGCGGTACGTGATCGGCTGACCGATGATCCCGGAGCCGCACTTGAACTGCCACAGCAACTCGCCTGTGCGTGCGTTGACCGCCTTGA
>JAVXVR010000404.1:0-10704 GCA_032230165.1 Acidobacteriota bacterium
TCGCCGTCCATGACCATCGTCGGCGTCTTGACGTTGCCGACGTAGGTGATCGGCGAGCGGCGCAGATGCTCCGCAGGGTCTTCCCAGGGAAGCTTGGCAAAGTTGTAATACCACGAAGACGAGTCGGTCGTGCCGACGAACGAGTACCAGTTGACCACGGGCTTCATCACGACCGACGCCGCAAAGCGATCCGTGTGCCCGACGATCCACGAAGTGAGTACGCCGCCGCCCGACCCGCCGCAGACGAACAGATTGTTCGCGTCAACGTAGCCGCGCTTCACAACTTCATCCACGCCGTTCATCAGATCGGTGTAGTCGTCGCCGGGGTAGGCGTTCTTAATGGCGTTGCCGAACTGCTCGCCGTAGCCGGTCGAGCCGCGCGGGTTGGTGTAGAGCACGACGTAGCCGTTGGCGGCGTGGTTCTGGAACTCGAAGTTGAAGCCGACGCCGTACATCGTGTGCGGTCCACCATGAATGTAGAGAATGAGCGGGTACTTCTTCGATGCGTCGAAGTCGGGCGGCTTAACGATCCAGCCTTGAATCTTCTTGCCGCCCACGGAGTCGTACCAGATTTCCTCGACCGCGCCGAGCTTGCGCCCTTCGAGCACGTCGGCGTTGACGTTCGTCAGTTGGCGAATCGCGGCGGGCTGCTTGAGGTTGAAGGCGACGACGTTGGCGGGCATCTGCGGTGCGGTGAGCGTGCCCGTGACGATTCCGTTATGGCTCATCGAGGAGAAGTTGAACTGATGCGTGCCCTGCGTGATCTGTTCGGGTTTCCCGCCTTTGACCGGCACGAACCATAGATTATTCGTGCCGCGATCCTCAGTCGTGAAGTAGATGCCGCTGCCGTCGCGCGCCCAATCCGTGTTGGAGACGGCGCGGTCGAAGTCGCCTGTTAAGAGCCGCTTGTTAGTGCCGTCCGCGTTCATCAGGTAGAGCTTGTTGATGCGGTAAGTGTCGTCCGTCTGATCGAAGCCGGTGTACGCGATGAGCCGTCCGTCGGGCGAGATGGTCGGGTTCGAGTCGGGACCGTTGCGATCCGTCAGCGCGCGCACGTTGCCTGTCTTGACGTCTGCCGCGTAAATTTCCGAGTCGCGGAAGACATACTCGGCGTCGGGCTTGCGTAAAGAGGTGAAGAGGATCGTCTCTGAGTCGGGCATCCATTCAGCTCCCGACTCGTTGTAGTCGCCCTGCGTCAACTGCCGCGGCGTGCCGCCCTCGTCGGCGACGACGAAGATGTGTATGTAGCCTTCGGGTCGCCAGCCCGATCCGTCCGAGCGGTAGTCTAAACGGTCAACCACACGCGGCGCGTCGATCCACTTCGCGCCCGCCGGACGCTGCGGCATCGTGATCTTGAACTGCTGCACGGCGGGGACGACCATCGTGAAGGCGATGCACTTGCCGTCGGGCGACCACTGGGGCCCGCCGGGGCTGCGCTCAAGGTGCGTTACTTGCGTTTCGCCCGGCGAGTCGAGCCACTTGACGAAGAGTTGCGCGCCCTGCGGTTGACCCTGCGAGACGTAAGCGATGCGGCGACCGTCGGGCGACCAGCGCGCCTGCGAGCCTTTGACGAAGAAGCGATTGTGCGAGCCGTCGGCGTTCATGATCCAGACTTCATCTTCATACTTGTCGTTGATCTTGTCCGTCCAGCGGCGTGTGTAAACGATCTGCGAGCCGTCGGGCGAGATTTGCGGCGACTGCACATACTCCCAGTCGAGAAATTGATCTATGGTCAAGCGGTCGCGCGGCTCAGCCGCGAGCGCGACGCACGCGAGTGCGACGAGCATGACGAGGGAAGAGCAGAAGTTCCTCATTCGCATCCGAGTTCTCCGTTGATTGCAGATGGTGAATTGTGAGCCGCAACGGTTCGGGCGCGTCCTCCACTTCAGGAAGGAGGGCGAGCGCGCGCGCCGCAACGACAGTTCGTTTGTGCGGCGATGATAGCGGAACGGAGGCGGTTTGTTAACCGAGCCGCGAGCCGCGCCTTCAGTCAGCCGTCAGGTGAACCTGCTCGGCGACGTTGCTCTTCACGTCAATGTCAGCGATGCGCGACGCAGGCTCGCGCAGTTCGGTCTGACCCTTGTCCCACCAGCGCGCGGTCGCGAACCACAGCAGACCCGGCAGCATGAAAAAGATGCCCGTGCCCGCGGCGACCACGCGCGGCGTAAGACCGACTCTATCGAGCAACTCGCCCGTCACGTAGTTCGACGCCGCCATCGCGAGCGTCATCAGCGCCAACTCGGCTGCGAAGACGCGACCGCGAAAGTTGTCCTCGACCGTGAGCTGCAAGAGCGCGGTCGAAGAGACCCAGAGGACACTGCCGCCCGCGTGCGCGATTGCCAAAACAATTAGCGCGGCCGCGAGCGTGGGCGCGACGCCGAAGGCTGTGTAGAAGATGCCGCTGACGATGAAAGCCAGCCCGATGCTCGTCTGCATCGCGCGCCGCGTCTCGCCGCCGACGCGGCGCGCAAGCACGGGTCCGACCGCCGTGCCGATGCCGCGCGCCGTGTAGAGCGCGCCGATGCCGAGCGCGGCGCTCCCGCCGATGGGGAAAACTTTTTCGCCGAAGACGGCGAGCAGCGTCATGATGCCGCCGCCCACGCCCCACGCGGGCTTCACCGCGAGGTAAGCGATGAGGCGCGGTCGCTGGCGCACATATCGTATGCCTTCGAGCGTGTCGGTGACGCCGAGCGCCTTCGCGAGCGTGAGTTGTCGCTTCGGTCGCGGCGGTCGCTTCGGAAGTGTGAGGCGCGCGATGAGGGCGGCGGAGGCGAGGTAGGTTACGGAGTCTATGACGAACGCCGCGTCCGTGCCGACCCAGCCCGTCACAAACCCGCCCGCCGCCGCGCCGAGCGTGAGCATCGCCGACCAGGTGACCGACGTGATCGCGTTCGCCGCGACGATCTCGCGTGGCGCGACGACCGAAGGTATAGCCGCAGACTTCGCGGGCTCGAAGAAGGTCGAGAAGGTAAGCTGGAGGACTGTGAGCGCGTAGATCATCCAGACCTGTTCTGGTCGGCGCACGAACAGGAAGCCTAAGACGACTACGGCGCGCACGAGATCGGACGCGATCATGATCTTGCGCCGGTTGAACCTGTCCGCGATGACGCCGGAGAGCGGGCTGACGACGACGCTCGGCAAGAATCTTGTGACGAAGATCAGCCCAACGGCGCGCCCCGATCCAGTCAGGTGCTGCACGATGGTCAACACGGCGATGGTGTCGAACCAATCGCCGAGCTGGCTGACGACCTGACCGAGCCACAGCAATCGGAAGTCGCGGTTGCGCCGCAGCAGATCGACGTAACCCACGGGCGCGTCCCGCCCGCCGCGCTTTTTGTTCGTCGCCTTCACGTGATCGATTCCGTCTTGAAAAAGTTGAATGCCAGAGTGCGCCCGCGCGGCGAAGGTTGTCAACGCGCACGGGGCGCACGCGGTCGGCGGCGCGGGCAAGCTGACGTGGCTTTCATCCTGACCTGTCAGCCTGACGTCAACCCGCGCGCCTTACGCGTCGTCGCCGCGATAATGCTGGGAAATCGGACTCTTTCAACGTCGTGCGCCGCCGCGAGTTTGAGGCACGCGGGTTGTTAAAGGAGTGTGTGCGGCTCGTAAGCGCGCAAGCGCTTCGTGGGAACCCTCCGCACAGGGCTCCCACAGCCGCACCAGACTTGACGTCGATAACTTCGGACGCCTCGCGGACGTGCCCGACTTGAAAAGAGAACTGACACAGAATCTCACCCCCGTACAGCGAGTGAGTGCCACGCGCTCGCTGCTTGCCCTGCCGTCGTTGAAAACGGGTGGCTTTTTGCTCCCGCCCTCGTTTTCAACGACGGCACTTTTTCGCACCTCGACAGCACGACGAATGTTCAGCCGCGCGCGCCGGTCGCAGTTCGCCGCACGCGCTTTTTAAAATCATACTTAGCTGCCGCGACGCGTGGCATCTGCCACCCCGTCCGTGTCGCGCGCTCGCATTAGTATTAGTTGCCTGACGCTCTTTATTGATTCCGATTGGCACGCGCGCGACACGGTCGTTTCGCGCTTCGGGGGTGTAAGGTGGGAATGATCGAGATGTCTGACTTCAGCCGCGCGGCGCGAGCCTTCTGGCTCGCCTCTGTGTGCGCCGGAGCCGTCATCGTCGCGTGGGCTGCGTCGCGCGCGCTCTCGTTCACGCCCGCGCAGGGGTTGGAGCTACTCGCGCTCGCCAGCTTCGTCATCGTCTCGACCTTCCTCCGCATACGCCTCCCAAACACCTCAGCCTGCATCACCGCGGGCGACGCCTTCATCTTCCTCGGCGCGATCCTGCTGGGGACGCCCGCCGCCATCCTGCTCGCCGCGCTTGATTCCGTCATCAACTCGCTGCGCACGCACAAGCGCGCCACGTCTTGGCTCTTCTCGCCCGCCACGATGTCCATCACTGTGCTTGCCTCGTCCTCTGCCTTCTACGCCACCCTCTCCAACGTCTACGGCTTCACTCGCGCGGCGGTCGGCTCCGCGCCGCCCAAGTTTGAGCAACTGCTCGTCGCGCTCGTCGTGATGGCGATCGCGCACTATCTCGTCAACGGCGCGCTCATCGGCGGACTCTTCGCCTTGAAGACGCGCCACTCCATCTTAAAGTTCTGGCACGACGAGTATCTCTGGACATCTTTCACCTTCTTCGCCGCCGCCATCGCCGCCGGGCTGATGTACCAGGCGATCCAAACGCTCGGTCTGCTCTACGTGCTCTTGAGCCTGCCCGTCATCGCCGCCACGTTTACGACCTACAAGATTTACTTCGAGCGCATGAGCGAGAAGTCGCGCGAGGCGGAAGAGCTGGCGCGTCTGCACCTCGCCACGGTCGAAGCGTTGGCGACCGCGATTGACGCGAAGGATCAGACGACGCACTGTCACGTCCGCCGCGTGCAGATTTACGCCGCCGGGATGGGGAAGATTCTCGGTCTCTCGCACAACGACATCGAGGCGCTCAAGGCGGGCGCGCTCTTGCACGACATCGGCAAGCTCGCCGTGCCCGATCACATCCTCAACAAGCCAGGCAAGCTTACGCCCGCCGAGTTCGAGCGGATGAAGATTCATACGACGGTCGGCGCGCAGATTCTCGAACGCATAGACTTCCCGTATCCCGTCACGCCCATCGTGCGCCACCACCACGAGCGCTGGGACGGCAAAGGCTACCCCGAAGCTCTCAGCGGCGAAGACATCCCGTGGACAGCGCGCATCTTCTCGGTCGTTGATTGTTTCGACTCGGTGCGCGAGGATCGTCCCTACCGTCGTGGTCTCTCGCTCGAAGAGGCGAGCGCGCTGCTGATCCGCGGCGCGGGCAAGCACTTTGATCCGTCAGTCGTCGAGCTGTTCCTCAAACACCTGCTGGAGTTTGAATCCGAGATCGTCGAACTCGGTCTCGATCAGCACGGCTTCACCAACTCCGAATCTGACGCGCGCGCACTCGTCGAAGAGGGTTCGGCAGCGCTTGCGCCGATCCATCCGCAATTCGCGCCGCCCGACTACCTCGAACAGATCAAGAACGCGCACCGCGAGGTTTACGCGCTCTACGAGATCGCGCACGCCTTCGGCGCGTCGCTCGACATAGAGGATCGCTGCGCCGCGCTCATCAACAAGGTCGGGCACATCGTCCCCTTCGACACCTGCGCCGTCTATCTCTACGATCCGTTGAAGGACTACGCGACGGTGACGCACGTGGCGGGGCGCAACGCGGAACTGCTGCGCGCGCGCTGTGTCGCGCCGGGCGAGGGCGTCATCGGCTTCGTGCTCGCCAACCGCCGCGTCGTCAACTCCTTCGATCCGATGCTCGACTTCCGCGACGTGCCGCTCCCGGCAGGCGAGCGCTACAGCGCGATGGTCGCTCTGCCGCTCCTCAAAGAGGAGCGACTGCTCGGCGTCATCGCCGTCTACTCGATGGAACTCGACGAGTACACCGACGATCACAGGCGGCTGCTCGACACCGTCGCGCGCCTCGCCTCGGACGCCTTCGCGCACGCCCTGCACCATGCCGAGACCGAGTCGAACGCCTTAACCGATCCGCTCACGGGTCTGCCGAACGCGCGCGCCCTCCACCTTCGCTATGAAGAAGAAGAGTCGCGCGCGCGACGCGGCGGCACAAACTTCCAGGTCGTCATGCTTGACCTCGACGACTTCAAGCAGGTCAACGACACCTTCGGTCACCAGATCGGCGATCAGATGCTGCGCGAGGTCGCGCGCCTGCTTCAAGATCAGCTACGCGAGTACGACTTCCTCGCGCGCTACGCGGGCGATGAGTTCGTCGCCGTCGTGCAGGAGTTATCCAACGAGCAGGTCGAAGACCTGCGCCGCCGCATCGAGCGCGCCGTCTCGCGCTTCGCGCTGCGCGTCCACGCGGAGGCACAGGCGCGAGTCGGCATCAGCGTCGGCACGGCTCGCTTCGGCGAGGACGGCGAAACTTTAAGCGCCCTGCTCATCGCCGCCGATCAGGCGATGTACTCCGCCAAGTCCGCGCACAGACAGCGCCGCGCCCTTCTCACCCCGCCCGACTCCGTTATCGATCCCCTTGCGGAAGACCTCGCCTCGACGGCGATCAATTAGCCATCAGCACTCAGCAGTCAGCACTCAGCAAAGCGGGGCGACTCCCTAACCGCTTCGGGCTGAGTGCTGACTGCTGAGTGCTGACTGCTTTTCTTGACATTACGGCTCTCATCGCTTTCAATCATCATTGGGTTTGCGCGATACCCCCGGCGGGGTTGCGAAGGGCGCGAACGCTCCGCTCCCGTCACCCCTGAACGTCGCCCCCGCGCATCGCTTTTGTCTTAATCATGCCCGCTTCCACGCTCCAGAAAAACCGGACGGCAACGCTGCTCGTCGTTGACGACGACGAGGGTGCTCGCGCGCGTCTGCGCGAGACCTTCGAGGGCGAGGGTCACCGCGTGATGGCGGCGCACGACGCACCCTCGGCTCTGCGCGCGCTGCACAAGGAGCCGCCCGATCTGATCCTGCTCGACGTGGAGATGCCGGGCGTCGATGGGCTGGCGTTGTGCCGACTGTTGCGCGCGCAGGACGCGACGAAGCGTCTGCCGATTGTGGTCGTCTCCGGGCGCGATGACGAGAAGCACAAGGTCGAGGCGTTCGCGGCGGGCGCTGACGACTTCGTGGCGAAATCAGCGTCGCGCGGCGAGCTGATCTCGCGCGTCTCGGCGCATCTGGACGCCGCGCAACGCGAGCGAGCGCTCGTCGGGAGCAACCGCGAACTCGGATTCCTGGCTGACCTGGGACGCGGTCTGCTTGTCGCGTTGGAGCCGCTGCAAGTCGCGCGGCGCGTGGCAGGCGCGACCTACGAGGCGGCGAACGCCGCGCTGTGCGCCGCGATGCTGGCGACTCCGAAGAGAGACGAGACTGATGCTGGTGATGGGTCGGCGGCGGCGACCGAGACAATCGCGGCGTGCGTCTTCGACCGCGAAGGGAGCGCGGAGGGCGCGCGCCTCCTCGATCTCGAAAAACTCCGTGCGTGGCTCGCGCTCTCGCCCGTCGCCGCGCGCTTGATTGATGACGAGACAGAGTTTTTCCTGCGCGACGAAGCGCACCGCGTCGAGTATGCCGCGCCGCTCCGCTTCGGCGGTCGCGCGGTGGGCGCGCTCATCGTCGCGTTCGACAACGCGGAAGCCTGCGGCGAGACGGAGAGCCGCCTGATCGATGCGGCGGCACAGCAGGCAGCCCTCGCCGCGCACATCTCGTCTCTTTACGAGGCGGAGCGCGCGGCGTCCGCGAGTCTGGCGCGCGAGGTGGAGCGGCGCACCGCCGAGGCGGTGGCGCAGAAAAAATTCACCGAGGCAATCATCGACAGCCTGCCCGTCTCGCTCTATGCCGTGGATCGCGGCTACCGCATCGTGGCGTGGAATCGCAACCGTGAGCTGGGCGGTCAGGGCGTGCCGCGCGGGAAGGCTCTGGGACGGAACATTTTCGAGGTGCTGACGCGACAGCCGCGCGAGGCTTTGGAGCGCGAGTTCGCGCGCGCCTTCGAGACCGGCGAGATCGAACGCATCGAGCAGGAAGGCACGCTGGAGGACGCGACGACGAAGCACTGGCTCGTGAGCAAAATCCCGATGCGTGCGGATGGCGACAGCGTGACGCACGTCATCACGGTCGGCGAAGACATCACGGCGCGCGTTGAGGCGAACAGGGCGGTAGCGCGCACGGAAAGGCTCGCCGCGGTCGGGCGTCTCGCCGCCGGGGTCGTGCACGAGATCAATAACCCGCTTGCGACCATCGCCGCCTGCGCCGAGGCTCTGGAGACGCGCGTGCACGAGGGCGCGTTCGGCGAGTCGAAAGACGTGGAAGATTTGCGCGAGTACCTGGCGCTCATCCGCAGCGAAGCGTTCCGCTGCAAGTCGATCACGAACGGGCTGCTCGACTTCAGCCGCAACCGCGCGGGTCAGTACATGCCCGTCTCGCTCGCCGAGGTCGTCGCGGCTGCCACGCGCTTGCTTCGTCACCAGCGGCGCGGCGCGCAGCACGTCGAGATTAAGACGGAAGTGGCGGACGATCTCTTCGTCGTCTCCGGCGACGCGGGGCAGTTGCAGCAGGCGGTGATCATCCTCGCCGAGAACGGCATCGACGCGATGCCCGAAGGCGGCATGCTCGCCATCCGCGCGCACAACGAGGGCGCGGGGCTGCGCGTCGAAGTCTCGGACACCGGAAGCGGGATCGCGCCCGAACACCTCACGAAGATTTTCGATCCGTTCTTCACGACCAAGGAGATCGGGCGGGGGACTGGTCTCGGTCTCGCCGTCTGTTATGGTATCGTGAAGGAGCACGGCGGGCACATCGCCGTGGATTCCGCGCCGGGGCGAGGAACGACTTTCACGCTGACGCTGCCCGCGCTCTCAGACGACACTTCGGAGGGGGACTAAAAAGTTTTGAGCGACACTCCGCGTGCGAGGATTCTGGTCGCCGAAGACGAAGCGAACCTGCGGCTCGTTTTGCAGAAGGAGTTGGAGCGCGCCGGTCACGAAGTGCGCGTCGCGCCCGATGGCGAGGCGGCGTTAAAGCTCCTTGAAGAGTCGAACGTTGACGTGCTCTTGACTGACATCTCGATGCCGCGCATGGACGGCATGGAGCTTCTGCGCCGCGTCCACCAGCGACCGAACCCGCCCGAAGTGGTCATGCTCACGGGGCGCGCCACGGTCGAGACCGCCATCGAGGCGATGAAGCTCGGCGCATACGACTACCTCTCCAAGCCTTACCACATCACCGAACTCGACGCCCTCGTCAAGCAAGCCGCCGAGAAGCGACGCCTGCGCGTGGACAACCAACGCTTGCGCGCGCAGATCGAGCGGCGCAATGCCACGCCGGAGATGGTCTTCGTCTCAGAGGCGATGCAGGGCGTGATGCACCACGTCGAGCGCGTCGCGCCGTCGGATACGTCAGTTCTGATCACAGGCGAGTCGGGCACGGGCAAGGAGTTGGTCGCGCACGCCATCCACAAGCTCTCGCGGCGCAGCGAAGGCTCCTTCATCGATCTCAACTGCGCGGCGTTTCAGGAGACGTTGCTCGAATCCGAGTTGTTCGGCTACGAGGCGGGGGCGTTTTCGGGCGCGAAGGCGCGCAAGCTCGGACTCTTCGAGCTGGCGGACAACGGCACGCTGTTTCTCGACGAGGTAACGGAGTTGCCCGCGCCTTTGCAGTCGAAGCTGTTGCGTGCGATTGAGACGCAGACGTTCTATCGCGTCGGCGCGGTGCGGAAAGTGCAAGTCAACGTCCGTGTGATTGCGGCGACGAACCGCGACATCAATCAGGTGACGTCGGACGGGAGCTTCCGCTCCGATCTGCTCTACCGCATCAACGGCTTCCAGATCAACCTGCTCCCCCTGCGCGAGCGACCCGAAGACATTGAGCCCATCGCGCGTCACCTGCTCGCGCAACTCGCCGGACACGCCGCGCCCGAAATCATGCCGGACGCGCTCGAATCACTGCGCGACTACGCGTGGCCCGGCAACGTCCGCCAACTCCGCAACTGTCTGGAGCGCGCGGTGCTCCTCGCCAACGACGCGCGCATCACGCGCGCAGAGCTACCGCCGGAGATCGCGAGCCCCACGCAGCCGCACGCGACGGGCGCGATCTTCGCCGCCGGGACGGGCGGCACGACAGCGGAGCAGGGCACAGTGCCGCCGCCACTGCGCGAAGTCGAGCGACAGCAAATCCTCGCCGCGCTCGAGCAGACCAACTGGCATCGCGGCAAGACCGCCGAAAGACTCGGCATCTCGCCCTCGACGCTCTACCGGCGGCTGCGCGACTACAACCTCACGCACCGGGGCTGAAGGCGGAGCAAGATCAATGCTCAAACGAAAGAGGAGACCGCCGGGCGACGTTCTCCTCTTTTATTAGAGATTGAAGATTCTTCCGGTAGCTGCGGATCGCAGCCGCTACTTCGGAAATCCACCCATGTTAAAAAGTGCCATCGCCGTCACCTCCTGACATTCAAATTGCTCGCAGGTGCGCCTACCCGAACCGTAGTCTAACGCAAACTGCCCTTGTCTCAACCTTACGACCCGAGCCTATTATAACTCATCTCGCTGCTCGTCGCTAGCCCCACTTCTTCGCCAGAGCCTCGAACTTCCTGCCCGGTATGTCGGACTGATATTCCTTCCGCTGCGTCTCGATATACGTCTTGAGCGCGTGATAGTTCACGTGAACGATTAACTGGAAGTGTTCTTTCAGGAAAGGTTC
>JAVXVR010000560.1:0-10657 GCA_032230165.1 Acidobacteriota bacterium
ATTTAGGCGTTTTTAATTTGAAAGGGTCTCCGGTTCGATATACAAAAGGCTTGTCCAAATAATTGCGGTAAGTTCCTTTAGCCGGACCTTCAGGCGCTATGAAAATTCCCGTTGCAGAATAATAGCGGGGAACCACAAGAACTTTAGGAATAGGCTTTCCTGTCACGGCATCGCTAAACTTAAACGGGCTCTTTGGAATCTTTCTTTGTTGCGCGATAACCTCAGAATGAAACAAAAAGGAAATTGCGATAAAAGAATGAATGGCAATTAATTTGATTGATTTCATATCCGTTTGATTTTTGCCAACAATATCAAGCGAAGGCTTACTTGAAATAGGTTCGTATTCTTCAATTCCTTCGTCAAAGAGAAGAAAGCATCGAACTTCTGTATTACCACCGTGGCGCAGTATATCACTCCGTATAAGCGCGATATAGTGCGCCCCGCAGTGTATCTTCGCTTTCAACATGCCGCTGCTGGACAGTGCGCGAAGCGGCGTGTTAAATTCCTCAACGATTTAGTAACTTTTGCGGTTGCCTGCGCTTAGCGGGCGCGACTGCGGTCTGGGAGGACTATCTCGAACAAGTCATGCTAGCAACGGAAAAGAAGGAAGAAATCGTCAGTAAATTCCGCACCCACGAGGGCGACACCGGCTCGCCGCAGGTGCAGGTGGCTCTGCTCACCGAGCGCATCAACCAGCTCACCGAGCACTTCAAAACGCACAAGAAGGACAACCACTCGCGGCGCGGCTTGCTCAAGATGGTCTCGCAGCGTCGCAGCATGCTCGACTACCTCAAGCGCAGGGACATCGAGCAGTATCACACGCTGATCGCCAGCCTCGGCTTGCGCCGCTAGGCTGCCTACGGTCTCGTGTCCCACAGTGTCTGGAAGCTGAAGGGTTCAACTAATCAACGCCCGCGCCCATTGAGAAGCCCGATGGCAGTGCCGAACGTGACGGCGCACACTGCCGCAGGGCGGGCGCGCGTAACCTGTAAGAGCAGGTCAAGCAACATGGCGGCGGCGGCTTCACGGTATGAAGCTGTCGCCGTTTTTTAGTAGCAGTCAGCACTCAGCCATCAGCAGTCAGCCGAACCGTCGAATGGGCTGACGAGTTCAAGCGAAGAGTTTTCACGTGCGGGCGCTGTCCGCGACTCATCCTGGTTTGGCTGATTGCTGATTGCTGAATGCTGAGTGCTTAAAAATCACCGCGACGGATGAGACGTCGGCGGTCAGTCGTTCTGAAGGAGACAACCACAATGCCAGTGAAGAAATATCTGAAAGAGAGTATCAAGCTCGGCGGTCGCGATCTGACCGTCGAGACGGGTCGCGTCGCCAAGCAGGCGGACGGCTCGGTCATCGTTCGCTACGGCGACACGATGCTGCTCGTCGCCGCCGTCGGCGCGCCCAGCCCGCGCGAGGGCATAGACTTTTTCCCGCTCACGGTCGAGTACCGCGAGCACAACTACGCCGCCGGGCGCATCCCCGGCAACTACTTCCGCCGCGAAGGTCGCCCCGGCGAGAAGGAAGTTTTGACCTGCCGACTCATAGATCGACCATGCCGCCCGCTCTTCACCGAAGGCTACCGCAACGAGACGCAGGTCATCGCCTCCGTCATCTCGGCGGATCAAGAGAACGACCCGGACGTCATCGCCATCACCGGCGCGTCGCTCGCGCTCTACCTCTCCGACATCCCTTTCCCAACGCCGATTGCGGGCGTGCGCGTCGGTTTGATCGAGGGTCGCTACATCATCAACCCGACCTACGACGAGGTGCGCGAGTCGCGCCTGAACCTGATCGTGGCGGGCACGGAAGAAGCCATCGTGATGGTCGAGGCGGGCGCGCAGGAAGTCTCAGAGGAGATCATGGTCGAGGCGCTGATGCTCGCGCACAAGGAGATCAACCGCCTGTGCCGTTGGCAGAAGGAACTCTACAAAGCTTTAGAGATCGAGAAGCGACCCGTCACGCCGCCCGCCCTGAACGAAGAGATGCTCGGCGAGATCGAGCGCAACTACACGGAGCGTATGCGCGCCGCGCTCGACACGGAGGCGCAGGGCAAGCAGGCGTCTTACGCGGCAATCGACGCGCTCAAGAAGGAAGTGGTCGAGGCGCACCCCGAAGATGCGCCGGAACAGCGACAGATGGCGAAGAAGATTTTCGACCACCTCAAAGAGAAAATCTTCCGCGACGACATCCTGAACAAACGCCGACGACCCGACGGTCGCCGCTTCTCCGAGATTCGCCCGATTGATTGCGAAGTCGGCTGGTTGCCGCGCACGCACGGCTCGGCGCTCTTTACGCGCGGCGAGACGCAGGCGATAGTCACCTCGACGCTCGGCACGAAAGAGGACGAGCAGTTCATGGACGACTTGGAGACGGGCGAGATCAAGCGCCGCTTCCTCTTGCACTACAACTTCCCGCACTACTCTGTCGGCGAGGTCGGACGCTTCGGCTCAACCTCCCGACGCGAGATCGGTCACGGCGCGCTCGCACGCCGCGCGTTAGAGCCCGTCCTGCCGGACGAAGGCGACTTTCCCTACTCGCTGCGCATCGTCTCGGACATCACGGAGTCGAACGGCTCTTCTTCGATGGCGTCGATCTGCGGCGGGAGTCTATCAATGATGGACGCGGGCGTGCCGATCAAAAAGTCTGTCGCGGGCGTCGCGATGGGTCTCGTCATGGAGGGCAACAAGTACGCCATCCTCTCGGACATCGCCGGGGCGGAGGATCACTACGGCGACATGGACTTCAAGGTCGCCGGAACTGCCGACGGCATCACCGCCTTGCAGATGGACATCAAGATCGGCGGCATCAACGCGCAGATCATGCAGGAGGCTCTGGAGCAGGCGCGCAAAGGGCGTATGCACATCCTCGGTATCATGGAACAGGCTTTAGCCGCGCCGCGCGAGGACTTGTCGCCGTATGCCCCGCGCATCATCACGATCAAGATCAATCCCGACAAGATTCGCGACGTGATCGGACCCGGTGGCAAGATGATCCGCTCAATCGTCGAGGAGACGGGCGCGAAGATTGACGTGGAAGATGACGGTACGGTCTTCATCGCTACCGCCGACAGCGAGGCGGCGCAGGCTGCCGTCGCGCGCATACGCGGGCTTACAGCCGAGGCGGAGATCGGCGCGACCTACGTCGGCACGGTCTCGCGCATCGTCGATTTCGGCGCGTTCGTCGAGATTTTCCCCGGCACCGACGGGCTGCTGCACATCTCTGAGATCGCCAACCACCGCGTCCGCGACGTGCGGGACGAGCTTAAAGAGGGGCAGCAGATCATGGTCAAGTGCATCGGCAAAGAGGGCAACAAGATCAAGCTCTCGCGCAAGGCTATCCTGCGCGACGAGCAGGGGAGCAGTGCTGCGGCGGGTGGAAACGGCGACGGTGAGTAAATTTTCCCGCGAAAGCCCTAACTTGGCTGGGAAGGGTCGCGTCCGACGGGCGCGACCCTTTTTGTTTCACTGCTTACATTTAGGGGGCAAAAAAGGGCTCGCAAAATTGGAAGTCATCAAGTATTATGCCTTTCCCTTTGATGTAAACGGACAGGAAAGCGGACTTTTCTTCAAAAGTCACAGTCATTTAACACTCGCGGCGTGAGGAGATTTGTCGCCGCAACCAGCAGAGGCTTCGAGGAGGACGACCCCAACGATGAGGCATCAAGCAATTATCAAAGTAGCTCTGATGCTCAGCGTCTTGTTCATAGCCGCGGCGTCGGCGCAAGCCAGCCCCGTGCGCTACGACGACATCTTCGCGCTGGCGAGCGTCGTCGGTCAGAGTGGTCGCCCCTCAGTTGATCTCCACCTGCGCTCTTTCAGCCAGCAGCAAGGCAATCCTTCGACGCAGCAAACCGCTTCGAGCAACTCTCAGGATCAGAAGCGCTCGCCCGCCCCCGACGGCACGAGCGCGCCCGTCGCATCCGGCTCCATCTCCCTGACGGGCACGGAGGTCGTCACGCCGCCAACCGGGCAGCAGACCAACGTCGAGACCGTCGAGTTGGGGGAAGTACAGGGCACGATCTGCAACTGCGGTGAGATTCTCCTGCCCGGCGGCGGCTTCCCGAAGTGGCCCCTGCTGGCGCTGGGAGCCATCCCGTTCTTCTTCATCAATCACGGCTGCGACACTCTCCCGTGCACAGAGATAACGACGCCGACGCCCACACCCACTCCGCCGGGCGTCCCTGAACCGGCGACCATCTTCCTCTTAGGCACTGGACTGGTCGCGGTCGGCGCACGCGCACGACGCTCTTACGCGGTGCGCGTGAAAAACGACGTAGCGGGGGAGGTCTAACAGCCGTGACGAACTTCACAGCCAAAGCCGCCCGCGCGCATCTGTTGCTCTTCGTCTGCGCCCTCGTCGTCGCCGCCACAGCCTCTAACGTGTGTGCGCAGAAGAATCGTAACGTGCCCGGTCGCATCGAGCTTGCCACCTCGACGGGCAGCTACCCGCTCATCATCGACGGGCAGCCGCATGGCACGACGAGCCCGACCACGCAGCTCATTGATCTCGCGCCGGGTCAGCACACGGTCGAGATACAGTTCCCGAACAACACGCTCTTCCGACGCGAGTTCACGATCCTGCCCGCGAAGAAGATCTGCCTCGCGCTCAACTTCCGCCCGAAGACGATCACCATCGAGCGACCCGTTAAGTCGCCGTGCCCCTACCCCGTCAACGTCTCCGCCCCGTCTTCGGTGCGCGAGGGCGACACGATCACCTTCACGGCGGACGTGGCTTACGGCGGACCTTCGGCGCTCAACTATACCTGGACGATCAGCCCGCCCGCCGCACGCATCACGCAGGGCGCGGGCACGCCGACCATCACGGTGGACACGACGGGCGCGGGCAACCAGCGCGTGACCGCCATCCTCGTCGTTGACGACGGCTCGGGCGACCGCCAGTGCCGCCAGCGCGCGCAGGCTCTGACGAACGTCGTCGCCCTGCCGCCGCCGCCGCAGATCAACCCGCGCAGGTTCGGCGAGTTCCCGTCCGTCACCTTCAACGAGGACAAGGCTAACTTCGACAACTTCGCCGTCGAGCTGCAATCCGACCCGACCGCGCAGGGCTACATCATCGTCTACAACGGACGCAAGAGCCGCCCCGGCAGGCTCGCCGCGCTCGTCAACCGCTCGCGCGACTACATCGTCAACACGCGCAACATAGACTACAGCCGCATCGTCGTCATGAACGGCGGCGTGCGCGACGTGGACACCATCGAGCTGTGGGTCGTGCCGAAGGGCGCGACGCCCCCGCGACCGACTTCGCGTTAAGACCTTAACCTAGTGACGGGTGACAAGTGACAAGCAAATACGTTCCCCTTGCTCGTCACTTGTCACCCGTCACTTGTTAGTTTCTCCCCCCTGTGGTAACTAGTTCGGCGAACACTCCCCCGGAAAGCTAGCTCGGCAAAGTTCTGATCGGAAGAACTCTAAGGAGGATTCTCTATCATGGCAGATGGTGATGGCGGTGGCAGCGGCTCAACCGGCGTGGTGGCGGTGCTGGTGATCTTCGTGATCATCATTCTGGTCGCGCTCTTTCTCTTCGGCGGGCGACTGTTCCGCGGCTCAAGCGTCCCGTCCAAAGTTGACGTGAACGTCCAGAGCAAGTAGCGCGACGGCGCGATTCGACAATCAATGATTTGGGTCAGGGAGGGGCGCTCTCCGCGCGCGCGGGGAGTTTTCGCCCCTCCCTTTTCGTGCGCCGCGCGCGGCTGTGCTAACATGCGTCAACCGTAAACCGTGAACCGTGACAGGAGAAGTCAGCTTCCTGCTTGTCACGGTTTACGGTTTACAGTTCACGGAGGCTAACTTGTCCGCACCTAACATCGAAACGGTCGCGTCGCTCGCCAAGCGGCGCGGATTCGTCTTTCCCTCTTCGGAGATTTATGGGGGCTTGGGCAGCGCGTGGGACTACGGTCCGCTCGGCGTCGAGTTGACGAACAACGTCAAGCGCGCGTGGTGGCGCTGGCTCGTCTATGAGCGCGACGACATCGAAGGGCTCGACTCTTCGATCATCCTCAACCCACTAGTCTGGAAATACTCCGGGCACGTGGCGACCTTCAATGATCCACTCGTGGACTGCAAGGAGTGTAAAGGTCGTTTCAGAGCCGACAAACTACAGGAAGAATACGATCAAGCCCATCTAGCAGAAGGGCTAAAAATCTATGGGGAAGGAGTAGTCTCCTTTGCCAAGAGCGAAATCAAATGCCCGAATTGCGGCAAGATCAATTGGACGGACGTGCGCCAGTTCAACATGATGTTGAAGACCCAACTTGGCGCAACGGCGGCGGCAGAAGATGAGGTTGATGAGACGGGGGCACAGTTGGGAGGGCAGGCTTATCTGCGCCCCGAAACTGCGCAGGGCATCTTCATCAATTTCACCAACGTGCAGCAGTCGATGCGGCGCAAAGTCCCGTTCGGCGTCGCACAGATCGGCAAGTCGTTCCGCAATGAGATTACGCCCGGCAACTTCATCCTGCGCACGCGCGAGTTCGAGCAGATGGAGATGGAGTACTTTGTACGTCCCGACGCAGAACATTTGAAGCTCGTCGATTACTGGGTCGAGCAGTACACGGACTGGTACACGCGCCTCGGCATCTCGCGCGACAACATACACCTGCACGAAGTCCCGCCAGGTGAACTCGCGCACTACTCGCGCCGCACAGTCGATCTCATGTATCGCTACTTCCCCGAACGCGAGGGCGAAGAGGCGCGGCAGTTCGAGGAGTTGATGGGCATCGCCTACCGCACGGACTTCGATCTCAAGTCGCACTCGAAGAACCCAGCGGACGCGGAAGGCAAGCGACTGAACCCCGACTCGACGGAAGACCTCTCGTACTTCGACGAGGCGGCGAAGGAGCGTTTCTACCCGCACGTCATCGAGCCCGCGGCAGGTGTCAACCGCTCCGCGCTCGCATTTCTGATGGACGCCTACACCGAGCGCACGACGGAGAAGGGCGAGAAGCGCGTCATTCTCAAACTCCACCCTGAGCTTGCGCCGATCAAAGTCGCCGTGTTGCCGCTCGCGAAAAATAAGCCTGAGATCGTCGGCATGGCGAAGGCGATCAAGCGAAGCCTTCAACCCTCGATGCGCGCCGTCTATGACGACACGGGCGGCATCGGCAAGCTCTACGCGCGACAGGACGAGACGGGGACGCCTGCTTGCGTCACAGTCGATCATCAGTCGCTCGAAGACGAAGCCGTCACGGTTCGCGACCGCGACACGTGGGAGCAGGAGCGCGTTAAAGTCGCAGACTTGAGAGAGCATTTGCAGAAACGTCTCACGCCGTGACAGGTCAACCGTGACAGGTGACAAGTAAACCCTGACTTCTTACCTGTCACCTGTCACTCGTCACGGTTCACGGCTTTTATGGCTATCCGCAAAATGAAAACGCAGCGGCAGCAGACGGACGCGCGGCTGCTGCTCGAATCGGACGACCCCGTCGAGTTGCCGCCCGCCGAGGTCGAAGAAGGCGCAATCGTCCTTCAGTTCGAGAACCTGCGCCAATACGTGCCGGAGCTACTCGAAACCTTGCGCGCCGGAACAGTAGCCGAACTCGTCCCCGTCATGCGCGACGGCTCGACCTTCGCTGTCCACACGCGAACGCGCACCTTCTGGGTCAAGCTCTGGCACGCGGGCACAAACACTTCGCGCGTCGAGCGCGTGCAAGTCTTAAGCTGCCTGCCTTCGACACGCGGCGTGCGCGTTCTGGTCGGCGACGACGAAGAGTTTGACGACGCGGAGTTCGACGAGTTCGACGAACAGGGCGAGGCGTCCGCCGATGCGGACGACGCGGACGACACGGATGACGCCGAGCCGAACATCAATTTCGAGAGCCGTTGATGGTCGGCGATGGCGCACCTCGCAACGTCTGAGATTTGAAATCTCGCATCTGTCATTTTCATCTCGCTTCGCGGGCTGCCTGTCAAAAGACTTGCAGCCTGAATTTTTATGCGCGACACTTTCCGCCCGATGGCTGACGTGCCAAAAAAGATTCTGTCACTCGCGCGCGCCGTGAAAGATGCGGGCGGGCGGGCGCTGCTCGTCGGCGGCTGCGTGCGCGATGCGCTCCTGGGTCTGAAGCCGAAGGACTGGGACGTGGAAGTTTACGGCGTCGAGCCCGCGCGCCTTCGCACGCTGCTCGAAGGGTTCGGGCGCGTCGATGCGGTCGGCGAGGCGTTTACGGTCTATAAGCTCGGACACGACCTGGACGTGTCGCTCCCGCGCCGCGAGCGCAAGGCGGGGCGCGGTCACCGCGGCTTCGTCATCGAGGGCGATCCCCTCATGACTGTGGAGGAAGCCGCGCGCCGGCGCGACTTCACGATCAACGCGATCCTCGAAGACCCTTTGACGGGTGAGCTGATCGATCCCTTCAATGGGCAGACCGATCTCAAAAATAAAATCCTGCGCGCCGTCGCGCCCGAAACTTTTGTCGAAGATAGCTTACGTGTGCTGAGAGCAGCGCAGCTCGCCGCGCGCTTTGAGTTGGAGGTTGAGCCAGCGACCCTTCAGCTTTGCCGCTCGATTGAGCTCACGGACTTGCCGTCGGAGCGCGTCTGGGGCGAGCTGGAAAAACTGCTGCTCCAATCAACGCGCCCCTCGGTCGGCTTCGAATGGCTGGCGCGTTTGAACGCGACGCCGCAGCTCTTTCCCGAAGTCCAGGCGCTCATCGGCGTGCCGCAAGAGACGGACTGGCACCCCGAAGGCGACGTTGACGTTCACACCTTTCTCACGCTCGACCGCGCGCGCGAGCAAATTGACGATCTGCCTTATGCGAAGAAGGTGACGGTCATGCTCGCTGCTCTCTGCCACGACTTCGGCAAGCCCGCGACGACCGAGTTCGTCGAGGGGCGCACGCGCTCGCGCGGTCACGACGAGGCGGGTGTCGAGCCGACGCTCTCGTTCCTTGATCGGCTAAAGATTTTTACGCTCGACGGCTACGACGTGCGCTCTCAGGTCATGGCGCTCGTGCGCGATCATTTGAAGCCCGGCGAGTTCTACCTGAAGCGCGACAGCGTCACGGACGGCGCGTTCCGACGCCTCGCGCGCCGTTGCGAGCTTGATCTGCTCTACCGCGTCGCGCGTGCCGATTCGTTGGGTCGCAACGCGCCGTGGGTCGCCCCGGAGAAATGGTTCGACACGGCGGCGCAAGAGTGGTTCATCAACCGCGCGCGCGAGCTTGAGGTCGAACGCCGCCCGCCCGCCGCGCTCCTCATGGGTCGGCATCTTCTGGAGATGGGACTCAAGCCCTCGCCACGCGTCGGCGAGATCGCGCGCGCCGTCTACGAGATGCAGCTCGACGGTCGCGTCCGCACGCTCGAAGAGGCAAGGGACGCCGCGCGCCGTTTGATCGAAGCGGATTAGTCAGTTCTTCTTCGCGCCTTTGCGCCTTTGCGAGAGAAAACCATCCTCACGCAAAGGCGCAAAGGCGCGAAGAATGCGAGTTTTACACGCGCCGACGCGCTGTTGTAAGATGCCGCTTAGTCTTTTCGCACGCTCAGCCATGAATCAGCGCACAAAGTTTTCGCCGCCGCCTCTTGCCGGGGGCGTTCGCCCTTAAAATTTCATCCGAAGGAAAAATTGAAATGATCGATTTCGAGTTGAACGAAGATCACAAGTCCATACGGCAGACCGTGCGCGAGTTCGCGCAGAAGGAGGTCGCGCCGCGCATCAAGGAGTTGGACGAGAAGCAGCAGTTCGACCGCTCGATCCTCGACAAGATGGCGGAGCTGAACCTGCTCGGCGTCTGCGTGCCTGAAGAGTATGGCGGCGCGGGCTTCGACTATATCTCGCTCGGTCTGGTCTGCGAGGAACTTGAAGCCGTGGACACTTCCTTGCGCGTCGTCATGTCCGTGCACACGGGGCTCAATTGCATGTCGCTCTACGCGTGGGGCACGGAGGAGCAGAAGCAGAAGTATCTCGTGCCGCAGGCGAAGGGCGAGAAGATCGCGACCTATGGATTGACCGAGCCGGGCGCGGGATCGGATGTCGTCGGCGCGCGCTCCGTCGCACGACGTGAGGGCGACGAGTGGGTCTTGAACGGCGAGAAGATGTGGATCAGTCTCGCGGACATCGCCGACAACTTTCTGTTCTTCTGCTGGACGGACGAGGAGAAGCGACGCAAGCGCGATCACACAGGCATGTCCTGCTTCATCATCGAGCGTACGATGCCCGGTTTCACGTCCGGCACGATTCACGGCAAGATGGGGATACGCGCGGGCAACACGGGATATTTCTCGCTGCAAGATGTGCGCGTGCCAAGAGCGAACATGCTGGGCGAGGAGGGCGAGGGCTTCAAGATCGCGATGTTCGCGTTGGAGCAGGGACGCTACACGGTCGCGGCGGGCGCGACCGGCGTCATTCGCGCGTCGCGCGACGCGTCCGTCGCCTACGCCAAAGAGCGCGAGACGTTCGGCACGAAGATCGCGAACCACCAACTCGTCAAACAGAAGATCGCAGAGATGGAGGCTGACTATCAGATGGCGCACCTCCTGTGGCTGCGCGCGGGCTGGCTCAAGAACGAGGGACTACCGAATGCGCGCGCCACGTCTCTAGCGAAATGGCAGGCGACCGTGCGCAGCGAGAAGGCGGCTTCGATGGCGATTGAAGTCCACGGCGCGAACGGCTACTCGAACGACTACCCCGTCGAGCGTTATCTTCG
>JAVXVR010000617.1:0-5031 GCA_032230165.1 Acidobacteriota bacterium
CGCGATCATAGCGAGGCGCGCTTCGTCGCGCTGCACAACGTCGGGTCGCCTGCCGAGGCGGAGATGATCAACGACATCCTGCAACAGAACGACATCCGCTCCGCTGTCCAGTCGGGCGGCGCAGACATGTTCGCCTCGCTGCTCTCGACCGCCGCGACCGGCGCAGTCGTCCTCGTTGACGAGCGCGACTACGACCGCGCGATGGACATCTACAACTCTTTCTTCGGCAAGGACACGACGCCGCTCACGGGCACGACCGCCGAAGAGGACGAAGAGATCGCGCGCGAAGCGGAAGAATCTTGACCGCGCGCGCCGCGCTGCGATCATTCTCACGGCGGCGCGACGCGCGTGAAAGGCTTTGACACACTCATGCAGGAGGCGAACGAGGCTGCCATCGTCGTGCTCGTTACAGCGCCGAACCGCGAGGAGGCGGCGCGGCTCGCCGAGATGCTCGTCGGCGCGCGTCTCGCCGCGTGCGTGCAGATTCTCCCCGAAATGGAATCGGTTTACTGGTGGGAGGGAGCGGTGCGGCGCGAGCCTGAACACCTGCTGCTCGTTAAAACTACTGTCGGACGCTTCTCGACGTTAGAGCGTGAAGTACGCGCGCTCCACAGCTACGAGACGCCCGAAATCATCGCGCTCACCGTCTCGGAAGTCTCCGCGCCCTACCTCAAGTGGCTCTCCACGAGCGTCGCCACGACGCCAAGCTCAGACTGAAAAATTTTCCCCCGCGAGAGAGCGAACGTCTGTCGCGGTCGTCGTGCGACGCGGCGTCAGCCCGTGTAGTCGTAGGAGACTTTTTTGTTTTCCGGGTGAGGCTCGTCCTGATAGCTCTTGACGATCTCGACGATCTCGGCGGGCGAGTCAGTCAGATGAAGCAGTTCGAGATCGGCTTTCGAGATGGCCAGCTCGGCGAGCAGCGTGTCCTTCACCCAGCGCAGCATCCCCTCCCAGAATTTCGAGCCGAAAAGCACGACGGGGAAGTCTTTGATCTTGCGCGTCTGAATGAGCGTGAGCGCCTCGAACATTTCGTCGAGCGTGCCGTAGCCGCCGGGGAAGATGACGAAAGCCGAGCTGTACTTGATGAACATCGTCTTGCGGACGAAGAAGTAGTCGAACGTGAGCGACTTGGTCTGGTAGGGATTGGCGCGTTGCTCAAACGGCAGCTCGATGTTGCAGCCGATGGACACACCGCCCTCCTCGAACGCGCCGCGATTCGCCGCCTCCATGATGCCGGGTCCGCCGCCCGTGATGACGGCGAAGCCCTCGCGCGCGAGCAGCGCGGCGGTTTCGCGCGCGGCGGCGTAGTAAGGATCGTCGGGTAGCGTGCGCGCCGAGCCAAAGATGGTGACGCCGCGCGTCACGGTCGCCAGCTCGTCGAAGCCTTCGACGAACTCGCCCATGATGCGGAAGACGCGCCAGGTGTCCGTGTGCGTGAACTCGGCTGGCGTCGGTGTTTCGAGCAGTTGCTCGTCCTGCGTCAGCTCGTCTTCGGTGTTCCCTGCCTGTTTGGTCTTCTCCATCAGATGCCCATGATGTTGTAGCCGCAATCGACGTGGATGACTTCGCCGGTGACGGCGGACGAGAGCGGGCTACACAGGAAGAGCGCAACATTGCCCACCTCGCGCGCCTCGACGTTGCGCCGCAACGGCGCGTGCTCGGCGTGGTGCTTGAGCATCGCCGAGAGATTGCCGACGCCGCGCGCGGCGAGCGTGTTGATGGGTCCGGCACTGATGGCGTTGACGCGGATGTTGTGCTTGCCGAGGTCTGAGGCGAGGTAGCGCGTCGAAGCTTCGAGCGCAGACTTGGCGACGCCCATCACGTTGTAGCCGGGGACGACCTTCTCCGCGCCGTAGTAGGTCATCGAGATGATGCTCCCGCCTTCGGTCATCAAAGGCTGTGCGGCTCGCGCGAGCGCGGCGAGTGAATACGCGCTGATGTCGAGCGCGGTCGTGAAGGCTTCGCGCGTGGTGGCGACGAACTCGTTTTCGAGCGCCTCGCGGGGCGCGAAGGCGAGGCTGTGGATGAGAAAGTCGAGCCGCCCGAAACGCTCGCCGACCGTGCGGAAAGCATCCTCGATCTCTTCGGGCTTCTGCACGTCGCACTGCACGAGCGCGGGTTCGCCGCCGAGCGTCGTCGCCAACTCCTCGACATTCTCGCGCAGACGCTCGCTCTGGTAGGTGAAGGCGAGCCGCGCGCCCGCCCCGGCGAGAGCCTGCGCGCACGCCCACGCGATTGATCGCTTGTTCGCTACGCCGAAGATGATGCCGTTTCTATTTTCAAGCATAGTTGGTAGGTACAAAGTTATCCGAGTCAACGGCGCGTGATCCGTGAGCGTGCGTTCACGGGGTCGTGCCGTAGTGCTTCTGCAACGCTTCCTGAAAGGAGGTGATTCCAGCGGGCAGTTTCGACGTATTGACCTTACCGCCCGCTAAAACCTCGCGCCCTTTCATCCCGTAGAGCGGGGTGTTGATGTTGTTATCGGGATTGAGCAGGAAGCTCTTCCAGAAACTTTTACCGAGGGCTGTGCCTTTCAACTCGCCGTTGAAATAAGCGTAAGCCAGAATCCGCGCCCCTTCCAACTCTTTCCGCTGCTCGTCCGTGATCGTCCCAACGGGACCGGCGAGCGCTCCCTTCTCGCCTTTCAGCGGCACGCCGCCCTTCTCGAACGCGCCGACAGTGTCTTTGGTCATGAACAGGAGGATGACGCCGAATTCCTCATTTTTGGCGAACGGGTTGCCGAAGCCGCCGCCCGAAAACTGATAATACGCGGGCATTGTCCACCCGTCCGCCCCGCGCGCGCTGATCACCCCGTAGCCTTGAGTGATCCGCGATAACATCACCGTCTCCTTCTCAACCTTCGGGAACACGGCAACAGCCTGAGCCTTGGCTAACAACTCTTTCGGGAAGCCCGTCTCCGACACAAGCGCCAGCGTGGCGATGATCCTGCCTGCGTCCTGCGATCTTTTGATCGCGTCCGTAAACTTGTTCTGGGCACGCGCGGGCGCGGGTAGGAACAGCGATATTGCCAGACCGACGGTCGCCGCGAGCGTTGTTCTCATTCTCCGCATACGAGGTTGCTCCATTGTTTCGTGTGGTCGCATGACGCACCGTCACGCCGCCGCGCTCTCCTGCGCGCCGCTGATGAGGCGACCGTACTCGCCGCTCTCCGTCCACTTCAGAATCTCCGAGACGCGCCAGACCGGAAAAGGGTGCGAGAGACCGGATGTGATGATGTCTGCCCAGAAACGATCCAGCGCACGCTCGTCGTAGTTCTTCTGGAAGTCGCGCGCCTGAACGAGGAACTGCTCGTAGTCAACGCGCGAGGCGAACGTGCCGCCCGAAAGTTTCATCATCGTGCGACCGATCACGTCGGCGTCCTGCGTGACGAGCAGCGCCGCGCGGTCGCAGGACAACTCTGCGCGGCGAGCCCACGCGAGCAGCGCCGCGCGCATCGTCGCCGACATGATCTGCGCGACGAGGCTCGCCACCGGCGCGGCGGCAATCGCCACATTCGCCAGCGCTTCGAGCAGGTGCGCGACCGTCAGGTAGAGGACGTGCTCGGCGTGGATGTGCCCGACCTCGTGCGCGATGACGGCGAGCGTCTCCTCGTCGTTGAGGCGTTCGAGCAGACCCGAATAGAGCACGATGACGGGCTTGGTCACGCCGCCCGTAAACGCGTTGACGACGGGCGACTGCTGCACGAAGAGATCGGGCATATCCACGCCGAGCGTCGTGCAGGCGATCTGGAGCTTGGCGTAAACGTCCGGGCACTGCTGGGGCGTGACGCGCACCGCGCTCGCCATGAAGATGACGCGGATGACCGACTCGCCCGTCACCTGCAAAAGTTTCTTCACCGCCGTGTCGAGCCCCGGAATGGCGCGCAGCGTGGCGAGGGCTTTCGCGTCCGCCGGGTGGATGTAGTCGTCCTTGTTCAGCTCGGCGAACTTTTTGTGCGGCGCATCCGAGAGCGGCAGATGACAACGCCCGCAGCGCGCGCCCCCGATCACGTCCATCCGCGTCGTGTTCAACTGACCGCAGTAGCGGCAACGCACCTGCGTGCCCTCGCCGCCCGCGTCCGCAAATTCCATGTCAGCCATTGAAATGCCCCTTTGTTAGATCAGCCCGCGCGCAAATCGGCGGGGAAACTCAACGTCAATTTGCGCCACCTTCGCGCAAGTATCCGCGATTGCACGGCGTCATAGCAAGCAATCAAAAGGCTATTGAATGAACTCCTCGCTGATAAACGCCAGACTAGTTTCCTTGCCATTTCTGCAAAGCGAGTAGCCCCTTTTGTAAAGAAAGTAGAGTACCGAACGCCAAGCGTCCAAGGCGTATTCTCGCTTCTCCTCCGTGAGAGAGTATTCCTCTGAAATGTCCTGATTCAAAAAGTAGAGTTCACCCCGTGGAGAGTAAATCTGCTCGCGCTCAAATTCGGTCGGGCTAGTAAACAGTGAGAACAATTCCTTCAGATCATTCTCGCTAAGCGGGATTGATGATTCACTCATGATAAATCTCCCATCGATATCAGTGCTTAAAATGCCTCACGCCCGTAAAGACCATCGCGAGATTGTGCTCGTCTGCGGCTGCGATCACTTCCGCGTCGCGCACGGAGCCGCCGGGTTGAATGACGGCGGTGATGCCATGACGCGCCGCCTCGTCGAGCCCGTCGCGGAAAGGGAAGAAGGCGTCGGACGCAAGGACTGAGCCCGCGACGGGCAGTTGAGCGCGCGACGCACCGAGGCGGACGGAATCAACGCGCGACATCTGACCCGCGCCGACGCCCACCGTCTGCCCGTCGCGCGCGTAAACAATCGCGTTCGACTTCGTGTGCTTGCAGACCGTCCACGCGAATAGCAGCGAGGCAATTTCATCATCCGTCGGCGCACGTTTCGTCACGACCTTGAGATCGTCGCGCGTGAGCCGGTGCGTGTCGCGCGTCTGGACGAGCATCCCGCCGCTGATCTGTCTGTATTCGAGACCGGCGGCGACGTGGGTCTCGCCCGCGCGCAGCACGCGCAGGTTCTTCTT
>JAVXVR010000625.1:0-5195 GCA_032230165.1 Acidobacteriota bacterium
CGGCGCTTCAATGTTAGTCAGCCCTGACGGCTGTTACGGTCGTTCAGTTAGGGGCGACCGAAGATGGTGCCGAGAATGCTCCCGGCGCGGTTCGTCGGGTAGTTCCTGCCGTAGCCACGGTTGCCGCCGTACTGGCGGAAGCCCTGATCGTAGCCCTGCACGAAGCCCTGGCGGAAAGCCTGCGAAGAGGCGTTCTTGAAATAGTGTGATCTCTGCGGGTTGTAGCTCTGCCCGCGCTGCGCGTCGCTCGCGCCGGTGTTCACACCGTACTGGTAGCCCTGGTTCAAGGCAGCCTGATTGTAGCCGCCGTTATTGCCGTAGCCACCATAGTAGCCGCCATTGTTGCCGTAGCCGCCGTTGTTGCCGTATGTGCCGTTACGCTCGTAACGATCATCTACGCCGTTACGGTTGCGGTCATAGACGCTGCCCTGTTCGTAACGATCATCTACGCCGTTGCGGTTGCGGTCATAGACGTTGCTGGTACTGCGATTGCGATCCCGGTTGCGATCCCGGTCGCGGTTTCTGTTCTGACGCCAGTCGCCGTTCTGATCACGACGGTCTCGCCCGTCGCGGTTCTGGTATTGCGCCTGAGCCGTAGTGCTGGAAGCGAGGGTAATACCGAACACGAAGAAGAGTGCCAGTAAAAATCCCCCGCGCTTGCCCATCAAGTGTCTCAATTTCATAATATCCCTCCCTGTAATAAGTAAGTTAGCAACGCTCATGCCATGCATCGGCGCATCATAATGTTGGGTTTGCGCGCTTATTACATTTTAGCGACTTCGACCAGGGACACCATTTCGTATCCCGACTATGCGTCATCGTTAGTCCACGGCAGCGGTAACATTAGGGACAAACGTAGTTCAACCGCTCTCTGTCGTGCGCGTCTCGGAGGGGAAAGATGTTCATGCGAAACTTAAGTCACATCGTCTTTGCGCTTTGTCTGTTGATCGCCGTGTGCGTCTCCGATGCCTTCGCGCAGCACGGACGTTTGCCTGTACCGTTGCCCGCGCCGCCGACGAAGCCCGCGCCGGGCGACGAGTCCGCGCCCACCATGAAAAAGCCGGAGACGGTCAGTGTTGCGCCCGCGCGGACGCGCCGCGCCTACGACCCCGCGCACAACACGACCTACGTCAACGTCGAGATCACGCTCATCGCGCACACAGACGATCATCCGAAGGGCGGCGCGGTCGCCTTCAGTGGGCGCGAGGTAACGCTCACCTTCCAGCTCGCCTACCGTGGCGCGCACACAGAAGACATGACCGCCGCCTACCTCATCCTCGAATCTACGGGGGCGCAAAGCGAGGCTGACAGGTTCGGCGCGGTCAAGCAGCTAGAAGTTAAAGCGGACGCCTACCAGTATGATTACGCGCGTGTGGACTACCAGGCGGGCGCGGCTCTCCTGACGGGCGCGGCGCAAGCGAACGCGCCACCGTTGAAGCGGGAAACGCTCATCTTCAAAATCCTGACCGCAGACCTCCCGCAACTCGCCGACGCCAACGAACTGAAACTTCAAGCCGGCGCGGAGACCTTCACCGTCAAGTCGCGCCAGCTCACAGACCTTCGCCGCACGCTCGCCAACGGCGGTAATCAGTGAGCCACTCAGTCGCGTAGATTTAGCCAAACTAGCGGCGGCAAATATTGAAGAGTAGGCGGTGATAATTCCTTACAGTGGCAATGTTACTCCGCCGCTTTACTTTCGCTTCAAATCGCCGCGCCGTTTTGTTTGAACTCTGACCTTTACGCCGGGGCGCGGCTGTGTTGTATGATGCCCTCCAAACGCCTGTATAAACTGAACAGAGGGGGGGAAAGAGAACATGATCACACTGAGCGACGCGCGCAGGGTCATCGAGGCGGCGGAGCGCAAGGCGACAGAGATCGGACAGCCGATGAACGTCGCGGTCGTGGACGCGGGCGGGAACTTGATCGCGCACGTCCGCATGGACGGAGCCTGGATGGGCAGCATAGACATCTCGATCAAGAAAGCCTGGACGGCGCGCGCCTTCGACATCGAGACCAAGGCGCTCTCAAAACTCGCGCAGCCCGGCAAAGACTTCTATGGCATCCACGCCTCGAACGACGGGCGCGTGATGATCTTCGCCGGTGGCATCCCTTTGAAGCGCGATGGCGCGGTCGTGGGCGCGGTCGGCGTGAGCGGCGGCGAGGGCAGTCAGGATCAAGCCGTGGCGGAGGCGGGCGCGGAAGCGTTCTAAGGCTCACGAGAAGGCGCGCGCAAAAAAAGCTCGCGTTCCTCAAAGAGGCGGAGAGAATGTCGCGCGGCGGCTTCCTCTCCGCCTTCTCACTTTTACCTTTTGCCCTCGTTCGTGCTACGTTTTCGGTCTCGCTTTAGAGACCCGAATTTCGCGGCGTCCGTCCGTCAGGCGCGGAAGAACATGATCAGACCATTCAGAGGCAAGCACCCGCAGATTCATTCGACGGCTTACATCGCCGAGAGCGCCGAAGTGATCGGCGATGTGGTCATCGGCGAGGAGTCGAGCGTCTGGTTCCACGCGGTCGTGCGCGGCGACGTGTTCCACATACGCATCGGCAACCGCACGAACATACAGGATGGGACGGTCGTCCACGTCTCGAACGGCACGCACGCCACCATCCTCGAAGACGAGGTGACGGTCGGGCACAACGTCACGCTCCACGGCTGCCACGTCGAGCGCGGCTGTCTCGTCGGCATGGGCTCAATCTTGATGGACGGAGTGAGAGTCGGCGCAGAGTCTATCGTTGCCGCAGGGGCGTTAGTCTCGCCCGGCACACAGGTGCCGCCGCGCTCGCTCGTCATCGGCGTGCCCGCGAAGGTCAAGCGCCAACTGACCGACGAAGAGGTCACAGGTCTCGCGCAGTTCTGGAAGAACTACGTCGAATACACGAAACAATACAAGGAAGAGTAATCAGCACTCAGCATTCAGCACTCAGCCAAACCAAGAGGCTGATTTGGCTGAGTGCTGAATGCTGAGTGCTGAGTGCTTGTGATGAATACCCAGCCAGCCCGTGGGATGCGCGACTTCTTGCCCGCAGACGTGCGGCGGCGCGAGTATGTCATACGCCGCATACGCGAGGTGTACGAGCGTTACGGCTTCGAGCCTTTGGAGACTCCGGCGGTCGAGAACATCGAGACGTTGACGGGCAAGTATGGCGAAGAGGGGAATCAACTCATCTACAAGATACTGAAGCGCGGCGAGCATGAGAAGACGGGCGAGGCTGATCTCGCGTTGCGCTACGATCTGACTGTGCCGCTTGCGCGCGTCGTCGCGGAGTACGGCGACAAGTTGCCGAAGTTTTTCAAACGCTACCAGATTCAGCCCGTGTGGCGCGCGGATCGTCCGGCGCGCGGTCGCTTCCGCGAGTTCTATCAATGCGACGTTGACGCCATCGGCTCGCGCTCGATGGTCATCGAGGCGGAAATATGCGCGGCGGCGGGCGACGCGCTCGATGCGCTCGGTTTTAAGAACTTCACGATCCGGCTCAACCACCGACAAGTTCTGACAGGCGTGCTCGAACGCGCGGGCGTCGCGGCAGACAAACACTCGGACGCGCTCGTCGCGCTCGACAAGCTGGATAAGATCGGCGCGGAGGGCGTGGCGAAGGAACTGTTAGCGCGGGGCGTCGCGGGCGAGGCGGGCGTGGTGCTGCTGCGCTTCTTCGAGGGCGTCGCAGGGTTGGAGCAGGCTGCGGACGCGGTTGACGTAGGCGACGCGACGGAGCAGCGCGAGGCTTTCAACGCCGCCGTGCTCGGTCGCCTCGTCGAATTCGTCGGCGACCATGCGGAGGGCGCGCGGGGCGTGGACGAGCTACGGCAGATTCTACAGTTCGCCGAAGCGAGCGGGGTTGGAGCACGGATCAAGATCGATCCGAGTCTCGCGCGCGGGCTCTCCTATTACACGGGCGCGATCATGGAGATAGGCGTGCCCGATTTGGCGGGGAGTCTGGGCGGCGGCGGTCGCTACGATAATCTCGTCGGCATGTTCTCGAAGCAGAGCATCCCTGCCTGCGGCTTCTCGCTGGGGCTGGAGCGCATCATCGTCGTGATGAGCGAGCGCGAGATGTTCCCGCGTGACTTGGTCGAGACTGCGGCGGACGTTTTAGTGACGATCTGGGATGAAGATTCGACGGTTGACGCGCTCGCCCTTGCGCGTGAGCTGCGCGCGGCACGCCTGCGCGTGGATGTTTATCCGGAAGCGGACAAGCTCGGCAAGCAGTTGAAGTACGCATCGTCGGTCGGCGTGCCGTTCGTCGTCGTCGTGGGCGCGGACGAGCGCGCGCGCGGTGAGGTCGCTTTGAAAGATATGAAGTCGGGCGAGCAGCAACAAATCGCGCGCGCAGGAGTCGCGTCGAAAGTGCGGGAAAGAGTCTTGGGGAATCATCAGTAATGCTGGACAATCTGGGAAACTTGCGGCGGACAAAGACGTGTGGCGAGCTGAGGCTTGAGCACGTCGGGCAGAAGGTCATACTCATGGGCTGGGTCGCGCGCCGTCGCGACTTCGGACCCTTGACGTTCTTCGACCTGCGCGACCGCGACGGGCTGACGCAGGTCGTCTTCAACGAAGAGACCGCTTCGGAAGCGCACGCCAAAGCCAAGACGCCGCGCGGCGAGTTCGTCGTCGCCGTGCGCGGCGAGGTCGTCGCGCGCGAAGAGGGCGCGCGCAACCCGAAGTTAGAGACCGGCGAGGTCGAAGTGCAGGCAAGCGAGCTGTGGATTCTCAACGACGCGCGCACGCCGCCCTTCCAGTTGGAAGTCGCCACTTCGGACGCGCTCGCGGCGGAAGACCTACGCCTGAAGTATCGCTATCTCGATCTGCGCCGACCGCAGTTGCAGGCGAACCTCAGACTTCGCCACCGCGTCCTTGCCGAGATTCGTCGTTACATGGACGAGCAGGGCTTCTGGGAGATCGAGACGCCCGTGCTCATCAAGTCCACGCCGGAAGGCGCGCGCGATTACGTCGTGCCGTCGCGCTTGCATCACGGCAAGTTCTACGCGCTGCCGCAGTCGCCGCAACTCTTCAAACAGCTCTGCATGATCGCGGGGCTTGATCGTTATTATCAGATCGCGCGCTGCTTCCGCGACGAGGACTTGCGCGCCGACCGCCAGCCCGAATTTACGCAGCTCGACGTTGAATTCAGCTTCGCCACCGAAGAGCAGGTCTATACGCTCGTCGAAGGACTCTTCGCGCGCGTCTTCCGTCTGA
>JAVXVR010000075.1:0-7364 GCA_032230165.1 Acidobacteriota bacterium
TGCGGCATGACGAGGCGCGCGTTGTGGAGCGAGAGCAGTCCGGGTGAGAACCCGACCTCGACATTCTTGCACAAGCCGTAGTCCAACTCTGCGCTGAGCGTGTTTTGCGTTTTAGCCGGGTACAGTGTGCGCTGTAAGAGATCGAACTCGTCGCCGATTTGGAGATGCAACTTGCCTTTGTCGGTCACGTCCGCGTTGTCCGTGACGAAAGGCTGCTGGGCGCGCCCGGCTGACACTAGGAGCAGGAGCGCGACGCACGCGCCGAGCGGCGCGAGGAGTAGTCGGGCGCGCACACAGCCGCGCCGCCCGGCATCGGATGTGCTCATCAGGATCGCTCGCCCGAAAATTGTTGGTGGCAAAGCATCGCGGGCAAGTATAATTCATCCAGTTCAATCTACGAGGAAAATTAAATTGATCAAGACCGTCTGCCTCAACAGCTCGTCGAAGAAGTTTCAGGACACGTGCGACGCCGCCGACATCAGCGACCTGCGCGAGAGCGAGCACAACGTCATCTGGGCGGACGTTTCTGATCCGACCGGCGAGGACTTCGCCGAACTCGCCGAAGAGTTTGGCTTCCACCCGCTCTCCATCGAGGACTGTCGCGGCGATCACCAACGACCGAAGGTCGAAGAGTATCCGGGCTACTACTTCATCGTGCTCTACGAGGCGCAGCTCTCCGGCAAAGAAGATCGTCTGGAGCTGCGCGAGCTAAACATCTTCCTCGGCGCGAACTACCTCGTCACAGTGCACTCGCGACCCATCCGCGCCGTCGAGACCGCCGGGCGACTCTGGCACGAGTGGACGGACAGAGCCGAGCACGGCGCGGGGATGCTCGCGTATCTTTTGATCGACGCGATTGTTGACGACTATCTGCCACTGCTCGACGTTTTGAGCGAGCGCATGGACGACCTCGAAGATCAAATCTTCGGCGAATTCCGCCCCGATGCCCTCGAAGGAATCTTCCGCATCAAAAAACAACTCCTCTACCTGCGTCGCTCGATCACGCCGCTCAGGGATGTTTTCAACACGCTGCTCCGCCGCGAGCAGCCGATCTTCGCGCGCGAGACTTACGTCTATTTTCAGGACGTGTTCGATCATTTGATTCGCGTCGCCGACACTATCGACACCTTGCGCGACATGCTCGGCTCGACGATGGACGCCTTCCTGTCAGTTCAGGGCAACCGCATGAACATGATCATGAAGCGGCTGACATCGATTGCGACGATCCTCATGTCCGTCACGCTCGTCGCCGGAGTTTACGGCATGAACTTCAAGCTCATGCCCGAACTCGAATGGCGCTACGGCTACGTCTTCGCGCTCACGTCAATGGTCGTTATCGGCGCGGGGCTCTACGTCTATTTGAAGAAGGCTGACTGGCTATGAACGCAGGCGGGAAGAACGGAAAGAACGGGAAGAACGACAAGGGCGAGGAACGGGACGCGCGGCGGCATGTGCGAGGCTCGCACGCGGCGCGCCACCGCACAGAGCCGAGCGGCAGCGTCGAAGAGGTGGCGGCTCAGCTCGCGCCGCTCGAAGAACAGACGGCGGCGCGAGAGTCGGGAGCGAAAAACGGCGGCGCGATTGTCGTGGACACCGGCACGCTCAACCTCCCCGAGGGGATAGTCGAGAAGAAAGAAAAAAAGAGACTCCTCCTGGGCTTCGAGCCGGTCGTCCTCATCATCGTTGCGCTCGCGCTCGTCTTCATTCTCTTCATCGCATGGCAGATTTCGCAGATGCCCGCGACGACGCCCGGCGGCTGACAGATCAAAAAAGAAGCCGCGGATTAACGCAGATACACGCAGATCAGAAAATGCCCTGATTTTCATCTGCGTTCATCCGCGTTCATCCGCGGCTAAACTTTTCCGTCTGAGCCGCGTCGTCTCAACGTCGCGCGCCGTCGCCGCCCTGATTCTCGATTGCCGCCGCCGCCAACTGCCCCAGCGCTTTCTCCAGCCGACCGAAGCGCGCGAGCATCGTCTCCTGTATGCGGTCGGTCTTCTCGTGCAGGTGTGCGACTTCGAGTTCGGCTTTGATGTTCACCTCGTACTCGATATCGGCTCTCACCTTGTCCTTCTGCGCCTGCCGGTTCTGACTAATCAGCACGAAGCACGCGAGGAAGATCGCTTCGAGCGAGACGATCATCGTGAGCAAGCCGAAGGGGAACGGGTCGAAGCCGCGCGTCCCATCCGCGTTCTTCGGAAGGATGAAGGTGTTGAGTGAAATCCAGATGATAAACCAGACGGTGTGGCTGAGGAGGAAGGGCATTGAGCCAGAAAACCACGCGAGCCAGTCGGCGATCCTGACCAGCACGCCGAGGCGCTCCGGCATCTCCTCGTTGGCGTTGCGCGAGACGCGTGACTGCAAGAGCCGATCAGCCTTGCGCGTCATCGCACTCAGGGCGGCGAGCATGGCGAGCGCGGCGTCGGGTTTCTTCTGAAAGAGGAGCGAGAGGTCGCCGCGGTCGAGGACGAGGAGAGAAGTGGGCGTAAGGGCGACGGCGGTGGCGGAGCGCGGCTCGTCGTCGAGCAGGGCAAGCTCGCCGAACATGTCGCCCGCACGCGCCGTGTGCAGAGTGATCTTCTGCCCGACCGTGTCCTTGACGAACAGCTCGACTTCGCCCGCGCGGACGACGTAAAGCTCGTCGCCGGGCTCGCCCACCTCGAAGAGCACGCGCCCCTCGTCTAAGTCGAGTTGGTCTATGACCTCGGCGAGAGCGCGTCGGTCGTCTTCATCTAATAACTCAAAAAATTTGATCTCGGCGAGAAGTTCTGCGTCACAGGGCATCAGGGTCTCCTGGGAGATTCGGAGCGACTGGTGTTGCTGGGCGCGGGCTTAGCGCCGCCGGCTCCGGCGACGCGACCCGTGCGCGTGATGGCGATGCGATGATCGCGCTTGCCCGCGTCGGCGATCTGAACTTTGATCTGGCGCACCGTGCCGTCGCGCGCGGTGTTCGTCGGGTAGTAGCCGATGACGTACTGCGTGCGCATGTCTTTCGTGATCTCCTGCGCGACGGTGGGCAGCTCGGCGAGCGACGTGGGGAAGAAGGCGCGACCGCCCGTCTCTGTGGCGAGCTTGTTGATCAACTCGGTCGCCTTGTCCTTCTGGCTCTTGCGGATGAAGCCGCCCTCGGCGTCGAGTTCACTGGTGAAGCCGATGACGTAAATCTGCACGTCGTTCTCACGCAGATACTCGAAGAGTTGCGTCATCTTGTAGTAGCTGCTGCGATCCTCGCCGTCCGTGACGAGGATCATGGCGCGCCGGCGCTTGTCGTTGAGCGCGTCGCCCTTCTTGTACCCGGCGGTGTGCTCGGCGGCGAGATAGACGGCATCAATGATGGCGGTCTGCCCGCCATCGGTGTGCATGTTGTCGAGCGCGTCGTAGAGATCGTCTTTGCTCGCCGTGAAGTCCTGCAACATCCTGATCTCGTCGCTGTCAACAAAGCGCATGAGAAACGTCTCGTCGCCGGGCTTGTTCTGATCGATGAGGATGCGCGTCGCCTCGATGACTTTTTCAAGCAGCGGCTTCATCGAGCCGGAGTTATCGACGACCATCCCGTAGCTGATCGGCACTTCCTCGCGCGAGAAGAACTCGACCTTCTGCGGCACGTTATCCTCGAAGACCCGGAACTCCTCCTTCGCCACGTCGTTGATGGGTCGGTTGTTGCGGTCAATGACGCGCACGTGCAGGTTGACGAGGTTCGTGTCAACGGTGAGCACTTCGTCCGGTTCGATATCCTGCCCCTTCAACGCGGGCGGCGTCGGAGACGTGCTCGGCGCGGCAGACGGAGCTTGCGCCTGAGTTTGAGTCGCGTTCGGCGTCTGTGTTGGGGCGGGTCGCGTCGTCGTCTGAGTCGCGGTCGTGCGCGCTGGTGTCGGCGTCGGCGTCGCGGCGGAAGTGGCGCGGCGCGGGCGCGCGTCCTGCTGCTGCTGCGCGGCGCGGGAGGCGGGCGAGAGGTGCAGGGATGCGAGCGAGAGGAGCGCGAGCGCGGCGAAGACACTCGCGCGGCGAATCATATTGCTGTGACTGAGTCGTGTCATCCGAACTTCAACACTCCTGACTAAACTTCCGACGCGCCCGAAGCAGAAACGCCCGGCTCGCCCGCGCCCCGCACGCCCAGAAGGGGCGGAATTGGGGCGCGGAGACTCGCGCAGGCGTTTCTTCACATTCAGCCAACGGTTGGCTTCGCGCGGCTGGGGCTTCTCGTAAAGACCTTGGGGCTTCGCGCCCACAGAGGTTAGAAGTCTATCACGGCGCGTTCGTTGCCAACGGGTCTCGCGCGACGCGCCGGGCTCTGGCGGCACGGGTGCGGGCTCGATCAGCGCGGGTTGGTCGTCGCGTAGTAGCCATCCTTGGCGCGCACGAAGAGGTGCGGCAAGCCCCGTGGCGGCGTGACCTTCACCTTGATCTTATGCCACTTGCCGTCGTTCGTGAAATTCCTCGGGCGGTAGGCGATGGAATACTGGTGGCGCAACTCGATGGCGATGCGCTCGAAAATCTCGTTCATCTCGGCGGCGGTTTCGGGGAAGAAGGCGTGACCGCCGGAGACGGAAGCCAACTCTTCGAGCAGAGCCTGCCCGCCCACGTCGAGCGAGCCGGGGCTGCCCTTCTCGATGATGCCGATGGCGTAGATTAAAACGTCTGTCTCTTTCAGGAGACGGCGCAGCTCGTTGAAGGTGTAGCGCGAGTTGTTGTCCTGCCCGTCACTGATGACGAGGAGCGCGCGCTTCGGGTGCGCGCCGCGCGTGACGCGCTCGATGCCGAGGTAGCAGGCGTCGTAGAGCGCGGTGTTGCCCTTGCTCTCGACGAAAGTCAGCTTCGAGAGCATCGCGTCGGAGTCGCGCGTGCGATCCATCAGAAGCTGCGCGCGCGAGTTGAAGCCGATGAGAAAATACTCGTCCGAGTCGTGGCTCGTATCGACGAAGTGGCGCAGTGCCTCGCGGGCACGGTTGAGTTTGTCCTTGCCCATCGAGCCCGACACGTCGAAGATGACGCCCATGCTGATGGGAGCGTCGTCGTCGTTGAAGAACTGTATGTCCTGCTGCTCTTTGTCGTCCCAGACGGTGAAAGCGTCCTTCGTCAACCCCGTCACGTAGCGACCATAGATGTCCGTGAGCGTGACGCTCAGGTTAATCAGGTCTGTGTTGATGACATAGCGGTCATCGCCCGCCGTGGCGTTCGTAGATGTAGCGACCGTCGTGGCTGCCGCCGCTGACACAGGCACGGACGCGGCTTGAGACGGTTGCGCCGTCGGCTGCGGGGCGGGGGCGGTCGTCGTCGCGGCGGGCAGAGAGGCTTCAGGCTGATGCGTCTGTCCGGTCTTCTGCGGCTGTTGGGCGCGGCTGGGCGTGAACGCGAAGGCGGCGAACGCGGCGAAGGCGAGGCAAGAGACGAGCGCGGGGCGGTAGCCGAGGCGGAAGGCACGCTGGGCTCTCATGAAACCCTCCTGAATCTGGAGTTCCCGACAACTCCTCGCGGGGAGAAAAGTTATTTCAGAGACAACTGGATGGAACGCTCGCGTTCCGTCCGATGCCACTCTCACAAGTCCGGGTTGTCGTGACAAGCGACAAAAAGATCGGAGCCGGGGAGTCTCCAATGGGGAACAACCCGCATTGTACGACCGCCCCCACGCGCCGCGCAAGACTTACCCGTGTCGAAACCATCAACTCCCTGCAACTTTCTTCGCGCGCGGTGAGACCGCGGACGAAAGAGAGCCGCCCGCGAGTTGTGATGAACTCGCGGGCGGCTCTCCATACTGGCTCGTTAAAATCGAGTTAGTTCGGGGGCGGTTCGCCCAAGACGATGCTGACGGGCTCAAGCGTCCTCGTCACCGTCTGGTCGCGATAGACGGTCTTGATGATGTCGCCGTTGAGATCGGCGGCGCGGTAGAGTTCGTGAGTTTTGCCTCCTTGCTCGTACCTCAACACGTCCGCGATGTATCCCAAAATAGTCTCCGTGCGGACGTAGTCCTTACTCTCTTTGGGCTTGTCGTGAGGGTGTCCGGGGAAGGGCGACTGTAGGTGCTTCTCTTTTGTCTTGCTATCTATGATGAAGACGCCGCGACCGGCTTCGCCCACGCGGTCGATCCTTGAGCCCATGGCGGACTGGACGAAGCCGCGCCAGTTGCCGTCAGAGGAGTAGTAACGCTTCTCCATGTAGGTGTCCACGACACTCCCGTCGCTGTGCTGCTCCCTCATCCGCCACGTGATCGTGTATGGGATGAAGTTTGGCAACTTATGCCTTTGTACTTCGAGAGCGAACGCGGCTATGGTAGAGGTCACAATGCCGATTGCAACCCCGAAAATTATTTTCTTGTGAGCCTTCATGATGTGCTCCGTTCTGGAATCGCTCGCCAATCACTCTCGCCTACGGCACTACTGGATGCAGTTCTGACCGACCTGCGTCATGTGTCCGAAGAACGAGCCGTCGTCGCACATGAACCCCTCGACGAGATAAGTCCACGAACACTCCGAGTCGGATTCATAGTAGTAGTCGGAGTAGTAATAACAACTGTCGCCGCCACCACCGCCGCCGCTCCCGCCGCCCCCGTCACCGCCCCCACCGCCACCGCCTGCCGTCGAGACGCAATTGCAAGAGGCACTCAAGGTAGTGCCGGGCGGGCAGTTTTGTGTTACGCATTGACAGCAATATGCATCCGTGGGGTTGAGGAAAGCATTGGCGGGGCATCCGGTTTGATAACGGCTGAAGTCTGCTATCGGGCCGGAACAAAGATGGCAATCCCAGACGCTCGGCAGGGGTGGAGAGCCGGGGAGGGGAGGGGGTCCAATCGGATATGAACAGCTACAAGAGTTATTTGGGCGTGTGGCAGGGTCGCACACCGGCTCCGGGGTGGGCGTCGGTGTTGGCGTCGCGGTTGGGGTCGGGGTATCTGGCGGAGTTGGAGTTGGTGTCGGTTGGGTAGATGCACATGAGATGAAGACACTGCCAATACAAGGTGCATCTCCCTCACAGAGTATTTCCTCATCATCGACAGCGTGACATCCGCCCTGCGAATTACCAATCTCAGTGCAACTTGCTTGTGTCGCGATTCGAATACGGTAACCGCAGCACGCACCAAATGTGTATTTCAGAGGGTAGCAGGTACTGCCCTGACACCCGCACGTATCTACTGCTGTCGGAGTTGAATTGAGGGCGGAGCCGTAAGTCCCCATAAATTTTTTACCGGCAGAAAACTTGCCGGTAAAAAGAGGGTCAAAGGTTGAGGCAATGAATCAGGGGGACGGCTGAGATATGTCTTCGTAGTCGCAGGTAATGATCTCTTCTCGTCGGATCGTTTCAACGACTGCTGGTGACGTGAGTCGATTCTTGCTCCATCCGTTCCGAGGAAACCTGTGCCATCCCCGAAA
>JAVXVR010000083.1:0-11672 GCA_032230165.1 Acidobacteriota bacterium
CTCGCAGAGCCGCAGGGCTTCGGAGCACAAACTTGCTTCGATGACGCGGTAGCCGCACATCCGCAGTATCTCGTGCGTCATGTTGCGCACCATCGTCTCGTCTTCGACGAGCAGGATGGTCTCCGTGCCCGTGGGCATCGTTGTCTCGCAGTCTGTGTCGCCCGCGTCGTAGTGGCGTGCTTCCTCACCCACGCGCGGCAGATAAATCTTAAAGGTCGTACCATGCCCCGGCTCGCTGTAAACCCAGACGTTGCCGCCCGACTGCTTGACGATGCCGTACACCGTGGAGAGACCCAAGCCCGTCCCCTTGCCGACCTCCTTCGTCGTGAAGAAAGGCTCGAAGATGCGCGCCTGCGTCTGTGCGTCCATCCCCGTCCCCGTGTCGGAGACGGCGAGCATGACGTAGTGACCGGCGCGCGTCGAGAGGTGGCGGCGCGCATACTCCTCGTCGAGATAGACGTTCGCCGTCTCGATGGTCAGCTTGCCGCCGCGCGGCATCGCGTCGCGCGCGTTCACCGAGAGGTTCATGATCACCTGCGAGAGCTGGTGCGGGTCGGCTTTGACTCTGCCGATCTCGGGACGCAGGCAGGTCAAGAGCTGCACATCTTCGCCGATCAGTCGCTGGAGCATGTCGTTCATGTCGGCGACGATCTCGTTGGGGTCTAAGACGATGGGCTGCAAGACCTGCTTGCGCGAGAAGGCGAGGAGCTGGCGCGTGAGGTCTGCGGCGCGCATGCCCGCTTTCTTGATCTCCTCGGCGTGGCGGCGCACGGGGTCGCCCTCCTTGATGCGGCGCAGCATCAGATCGCTGTAGCCGTTAATCGCCGTGAGCAGGTTGTTGAAGTCGTGCGCGATCCCGCCGGCGAGTTTGCCGACCGCCTCCATCTTCTGCGACTGCTGCAACTGCGCTTCCAACTCCTTGCGGCGCGTGTCGTCAAAGACATAGCCGTGGATTTCGACGAGTTCGCCCGCCGCGTCGAAGACGCCGCTGATGTTCTCGACAGTGTGGATGATCGTCCCGTCAATGCGGCGCATCTCGATTTCGTAGTTGTCGAGCCGACGCTCACGGCGTAGCCGCTCGAGCATCTGCGCGCGCGCCTCCGGCGACGGGTAGATCGAGACGGTGTTGTGGCTCATCGCCTCCTCGACCGAGCCGAAGCCGAAGATGCGCGCGAACGCCGGGTTGACCGAGAGCGCGCGACCGTCGGGCGTGGAGATGATGATGCCCGTGAGGTCGTCGCTGAAGATGGTGCGGTATTGCTCCTCGGAGGCGCGCAGGGCATCCTCGTTGCGCTTGCGCTCAATCGCCATCGCGATCTGACTGCCGACCGAGGAGAGGAATTTTACGTCGCGCTCCGAGTAGGCGAGCGGGTCAGTGTAGTGCTGCACGACGAGCACGCCGATGGTCTCGCTCTGCGTCTTGAGCGGCACACCGAGCCAGGTCGCGGGGGCTGTCCCCACTACCTCGACCTCGCCGCGCGCGACCAGGTCGTCGAAGATATCTCTGGTCATCAGGATGGGGCAACCCGTGCGAAAGACATAGCCCGTGCATCCCCGACCGATCTTTTGCGGCGGTGCCGCTTCCGTGTCGTGCTCGTCGAGCAGGAACGGCAGACTAAGCAGCCCCGTCTCGCGGTCAACGAGCGCGACGTAATAGTTCTCGGCGTAGATGATTCTGCCAATGGCGCGGTGGATGAGACGCAGCAACTCTTCGAGGCTCGGCGTGTCGTTGACGCCCTGCATGATCTCGAAGAGAACTTCGCGCTCCGTCTCAAGCCGCTTGCGCTCGCTGATGTCGCGGATGATGCCCGTGAAGATGCGCTTGCCGCCCTCGGCGTATTCGCCGAACGAGAGTTCGAGCGGAATCTCGCGCCCGTCCTTGCGTAGCCCGCGCACCTCGACGGCTTGCCAGTTCATCTTGCGCTCACCCGTCGCGGCGTAGCGTTTGAGACCGTGCGCGTGCGCGTGGCGCAGGGCTTCGGGCATGAGGATGGTGAGCGGCGCGCCGAGCAGCTCCTGTTGGGTGTAGCCGAAGATTCGCTCCGCGGCTTGGTTGGCAAACTGGATGATGCTCGCCTCGTCTATCGTCACGATGGCATCGGTCGCCGTCTCCGCCACGATGCGGTAGCGGGCTTCAGACTCGCGCCGCGCGGCTTCGGCTTCTTTGCGCCCGGTCACGTCGCGCGCGATGCCCTGCACCTCGACGGGCGCGCCGTTTTTGTAGTTGAGCCGCGTGCTCATCTCCAGCGTGATCAGTTGCCCGTCCTTGCGCAGCACGTCCATCTCGTAAACGGGCGAAGCGCCGCCCGAGAGCTTGTGGCGGGTCATCTGCCGCGCGCGCTCTACCTGTTCGGGTGGGACTAGGTTGGTGACGTTCATCTTCGTCGCCTCTTCGCGCGTGTAGCCGGTCAGGCGCTCGCCCGTCTTGTTCAGGGAAGTGAAGTTGCCTGAGAGGTCTTGCGTATAGACGATGTCGCTGGCGTTCTCGAACAGTTCGCGGTAGCGCGCCTCGCTCTCCTCCAGTTCGGCTGTTCTCTCGGCGACGCTAAACATCTCCTTCCGGCTCCACAGAAGCGAGACGATGAGGAAGATGTCTTCGAAGACAACCCAGCTGGCGTGCTCCAGCCAGCGCCAGTTGCTCACTGTGAGCACGCCGTAAACCGATTCGGGCCAGAGCATCCCGCGCAGCAGGTGATCGGCGGCGACGACGATGGTCGCCGGGACGAGGACGCGCCAGTCGCGATAGAAGGCGAGGAAGGCGAGCGAGCCGAAGACGTGAAAGTGCGTCTCGATGCGCCCGCCGGTGAGGTGGATGAGTAGCGCGCCCATCAGCATCTGCGCGACCGCGATGGTATAGCGGGTAGAGGGCTGACCGGGGCGGACGAGCGCCAGCATCATGGGGAAGAAGCTGATCGCGCCCCCCAGCAACACCGCCGCCCAGACGTGCGGGTGGACGTGGCTCGACATGCCAGCCCACGCCCGCGGGGAAATCCACAGGGCGAAGCCGATACCTGCGAGCCACTGCAACCCCATCACGATCATGAACAGACGGTCGGTGCGTCGATAGATGGTCTGCCGTTGTTCGTTAAAGAGGTCTTTAGCGCGCCACTCTGCGGGCGTGCCAAGCTTCGTCTCAGTTGCCGTGTGTGACATGGCTTGGCTCTCCCTTCCCGTGACGACATTCTGAATTCAGATCAAAGAGCGGGCAGCCATACACGGAAGTCTTCGTTAACTCTGACTCACCTCCGCTCAGCAGCGAGACGATGGCGCTGCGCCCGGCGTTGTCGCCGGAGTGACCGCGCGAGGCGGTGATTCCTCCGCTAAAGAGAAGATTCCCTCCGGCGTCGTAGAGCACCGTCTGACCCGAGGTCGCGGCTTGAAAATTTTTGGCTTCGACGCCGTCGGCGTCCGCGAAGACCGACACGCCGGGGATGCTGGCGGCGCTCTGCCAGAGATCGGTCATCTCCCAATCGTCGGCAGAGCCCGTCGGCTTGAGGAAGAGCACGTAAGCCGTCACACGACCCTGACTCTTCGCCATGAGCAGAGCCAACTCGCCGATGGACGCGCGCGTGCAGGGGCAGTGCGGATGCGCGAGCATGACGAGGGTGGTGCGATCTGCGGCGTGTTCGAGGCGGCTGTTGGCGGGCCAGTGTGCGGGAGCTTGTCCGGCAGCTCCCGCTGCGTTTTCGTAGCCCCACATCACCCATAGCCCCGCGCCAACCGCGCACGCCCAAAGAAGAGTCAGCGCAACGAGGAGCGGACGCCGACGCGCGCCCCGTGCGATGCCTTCGCTATTAGCCGGACGCGGAGAAGAGACCGAATCTTCATCCTCCGAGATTCCGTCAAACCGTAACGTGCTCATCTGGGAAGTCCTCACGGGCTGCCGCTCAAACACTTGTGCTGATTCGGTCGGGAAATAGTCAGCGGCGAAGTGACCAACGTGCAGGCAAACTGGGCGGGCGAAATACCCGCCTTGACGCCGTTTTAGCGCCCAAATCCTTCGGCGGGTCTACACTTAAGCATTCGTCATGCCAGAGGGACGGTCTTCAGTTTTCGGTTTTCAGTTTTCGGCAGCGGGGCGGAAGGCGGGAGCGCGGCGCGTGCGGGCGGCGGAAAGAAAATAGCCCACGACCGTTGCCGTGGGCTATGTCCTTTCGTGTGACGCGGCTTGTGCGTTCGCGCCGCGCGTGGCTTGCCGCTTTAGGGTGGGAGCAAACGGTCGAGCGACTTTAAGAGATCGGGTCCGCGCAGGTCTGGTTGTTGCCTCTGGCTGAGAGAGATGATCTTGCCGTCGGGTCCGACGAGCAGCGTCGAGGGGAAGAAGTGGATGCGGTAGCTTTTGATCACGTCGCCGATGCTCTCGCGCGTCGCCTGCGTCCATGTCAATCCCTGTTTTTCAAGCTGTCCTTTGACCTGCGAGACGATCTCCGGCTCGTCCGTGTTCATGCCGATGATCTCAAGCCCGCGCGCCTGAAAGCGCGAGTAGGCGGCGCGCAGGTACGGCAACTCCTTGCGGCACGCGGGACACCACAGACCCCAGAAGTCGATCAGCACGTACTTGCCCTTGAACTCGGAGAGCTGCCGCCGCTTACCCTTAAAATCCGTGAACTGGAAGTCGGGCAACTCGCCGCCGACTCTCAGCTCGACGCGCTTGTAGTCCGACGCTGAGTGCGAGCGCAAGACGATCAGGTTCTTCTCCACATCAACCTTCTTCGTCGAGACGTACTTGTCGCCGACGCGAAAGACGATCGCCTCGTCGTGCGCTTCTGCCGCCTCGGGCGAGAAGCGACTCATGTCAATCACGCCGTCGCCGTCGCCGTCGATGCCGATGACGCCGTTGATCGCGCTGATCTTCTTCGCCTTCGGATCGTAGCCGTACTGCACGAGCGTCCGCTTGCCCGCGACGTCAACCGACCCGCGCGCGAACGCGGTTTTCGTCTGCTGCACGAGCCGTTCGCCCTCCTGCATGTCGTCGAAGCGCACGTCCTTCAGGTAGCGGACGAAGACGGGAAAGGTGGCGAAGGGCTGACCCGGAGTGGCGAGTTTCAAAGTCGTCTCCCAGAGATACGGGTTATCTTTGTCCTCGCCGCCGCGTTCCAGCTCGAAGCGCTCGCTCGCCGACATCACGCCGTCGAGATTGAGATCGGCGTAGAGCACGGGCAGCGCGTCTTCCGATTCGACGAGCACAGCGAGGATCGAAGACTTGCCGGTCGGCGGGTGATTGAGCCTTCCGGCAGTCACCGTCACGCCCTCTTCGAGCGGCTTCTCGAACTTCACCTTCGAGAGATCGCGCAGCGGGTGGAAGACAATCTCGTCGAGGTCTTCCACGTTCGGCGCGAGGTCTGAGTCGAACTTGCCGGTGTACTCGGCGTCGTCGGCGAAGGCGGCGGCGCGCGGCGCGCGGGGCGAGGCGGGCGACGCGCAGAGCACGACGGCGCACACGGCGAACGCGCACAGAGAGCGCGGCACGAAACGATTGACGAGGGACATCGCTGGTAATCCTTTTTACATCTCGGAGTTTTGAAGGTTGACGAAAGCGCCGCCCGCTTAAGGCAACGCACCGGAAAGCAGGCTGAGATATTAAATAAACCCCGCTCGCCGTGTCAAAGACACGAAAGCAAAAGGCAAAAGGCAAAAAGAGAGACCGGGCAGCGTAATCTCCCGCGTCTCTCTTTTTGCCTTTTGCCTTTTTACTTTTGCCTTTAATTCGTGATGCCGAACTGCGAGAGGATGAAGGCATAGTCGAACGCCGTGTCGTGCAGCGCGTCGTAGCGACCGGAAGCTCCGCCGTGACCCGCGCCCATGTTTATTTTCAGCATGAGCGGGTTCTTGTCCGTCTTCATCGCGCGCAGCTTCGCCACGTACTTCGCGGGCTCCCAGTACATCACCTGACTGTCGTTCAGAGACGTGCGGACGAGAATGGTCGGGTAAGCCTTCGCCTCGATGTTGTCGTAAGGAGAATACGACTTCATGTAGGCGTAGTTCTCTTTGTTGTTCACGGGATTGCCCCACTCCTCCCACTCGCCCGCCGTGAGCGGGAGTGTGGCGTCCATCATCGTGTTCATCACGTCAACGAAGGGCACGTAGGCGACGACCGCCTTGAAGAGATCAGGGCGCATGTTCGTCACCGCGCCCATCAACAGCCCACCCGCGCTCCCGCCCGTAATCACGAGCCGATCTTTCGAGGTGTACTTCTCGTTAACCAGATGCTCGGCGGCGGCGATGAAGTCGGTGAAGGTGTTCTTCTTGTTCATCATCCGCCCTTGATCGTGCCAGCCCTTGCCCATCTCGCCGCCGCCGCGTATGTGCGCGACGGCGTAGATCACGCCACGATCAACAAGACTCAGGCGCGCGCTGCTGAACGTGACGTTCGAGGAGATGCCGTAAGAGCCGTAGCCGTTGAGAAGCATCGGGCGCGAGCCGTCTCGTCGCAAATCTTTCCGGTAGTAGAGCGAGATGGGGACGCGCGTGCCATCGGCGGCGGTGGCATAGACACGCTCCGAGGCGTACTTCGTCTGATCGTAGCCGCCGAGCACGGGCTGCTGCTTCAGAAGAGTGCTCTTGCGCGTCGTCATGTCGTAATCGTAGGTGGAAGACGGCGTGATGAACGACTGGTAGTTGTAGCGCAAAAGCTTCGTGTCGAACTCGCGGTTCGCGCCCAAGCCCGCGGTATAGACGGGTTCGGGGAACTCGACGAAGTAAGTCTTGTTCGAGCGCAGGTCTGTCACGCGCAGGCGCGGCAGTCCCGCCTCGCGCTCGCTCAAGACCATGAAGTCTTTGAACAAATCTACGTCGTTGAGCATCACGTCCTTGTTGTAAGGGACGATCTCTTTCCAGTTCTTGCGTGCAGGGTCGGCGACGGGCGCGGCGAGCAGGAAGAAGTTGCGCGAGCCGTTCATGTTCGAGCGGATATAAAAGGTGTCGCCGCGATGATCGACGTAATACTCGTGCTCGTGCTGTCGCGGCTCGATGATGCGAAACTCCGATGCAGGCTTGTCCGCCGCGAGGTAGCGCACCTCCGAAGTAGTGTGGCTCGAAATCGTCAACAGGACGTAAGCGCGGCTGCGCGTGCGACCGACGCTCGTGTCGAACAGCTCGTCCTTCTCCTCGTAGATGAGATCGTCCGCGCCGCCGCCGAGCGTGTGGCGGTAGAGGCGGTAGGAACGCTTCGAGACCGGATCATCTACGACGTAAAAGATCGTCCGGTTGTCCGCCGCCCACGCGGCGCTCGACACGCGCTCGGCGATCTTCGTGTCCGCGCCCGTGCGTAGGTCTTTGACGTAGAGCGTGTACTCGCGAAAGCCCGTCGTGTCGGTCGAGTAGGCGAGCAGATTCTGATCGTCGCTCGGCTCGTATTCCGCGACGCTCATGAACGAGTGTCCCTTCGCCATCTCGTTCAGATCGAGCGTGATCTCTTCGGGCGCGCTGTCGCTTCCGTGCTTTCGCGCAAAGATCGGGTACTGCTTACCCTCAACCGTGCGCGTGTAATAGCGGTACGCGCCGTCTTTGTAGGGGACGCCCTGATCGGTCTGCTTGACGCGCGCGAGCATCTCGTCGTAGAGCCTCTTCTGGAACGCTTCCGTTGACTTCATCATCGCGTCGGTGTAGGCGTTCTCTGATTCGAGATAGGAGATGACTTCCGGGTTCTTCTTCTCGCGAAGCCAGAAGTAGTTGTCCGTCAAGCTCTCTCCCTGATAGGTCAGAGTCTTGGCGATCCTTTTGGCGGTGGGCGGAGTCGGGAGCGGGTTAGCGTTGTCTTGTGCCATTGTGTTGACGTATGCGAAACAGACGAACAGGATGACGAGCGGGAGGGGCAAACTTCGCTTCATAAAATTCTCCAGTCTGGAAGTGTCGGCGGCGCGTGCGCGAGAGTTTCAGATCGCTGCCGCGCGGAAGTGGGTCGGCGGGCGGGGATTATAGAGACCCGCAGCGTGCGCGCGCAAGCCCGCGGACTTCCCCGCCCCGCCGCGCGGCGTGCGACTTTTCCGCCGCGCGCTCCATCTTTAGAAAGTGCGCGGCGGGAATTTGGAACGCGCACGCACTGTCTTGCGTGTGAGCGCGGGTGGAGAGTAGGCTATTGCCGTTTTCCCAGAAACCGCCCGCGCGCTCGGGCGCGACGCGCACAGAAAACGCCCGCGCACGCAAGTCTCGACCGGAAGTCTCCAACAGCTCAAATAAAAGTTTCGCGCACGCTCCCGAGCGCACGCGCGCTCCACGCAAGAGACGGGCGCGCCCCCGACCATCACACTAAGGAGCAGAACCGAAAATGCGCCTTCCGCTTCGCGCCGCACCCTTACTGTTTCGCGCTACGCTCTTCGCCGTCGCCGCCTACGCCGTGGTCGCCGCGCAAACGCCCGCCACGAAGGGCGCGGCGGGGGCGACGAGCACGGTCGCCGGTCGCATCACGACTGGCGACGGCAAGCCAGTCGCAAGCGTCGGCGTCGCGCTGATGCCCGCCGATTTCACCCCCGACCGCAAGAGCGCGGGAAGCGCGACGACAGACACGGACGGACGCTACAAGATCGCGAACGTGCCTGCGGGTCGCTACCGCTTGCAGACGCTCGCGCCGCTCTATGCCCCGCTCGATGATCGCCGGAGCGGGGTCTTCAACAGCGGCAAGGTAGTCAACGTCGGCGCAGGCGAGACGGTCGAGAACATAGACATGGTGCTCGTGCGCGGCGGCGTCATCACGGGTCGCGTGACGGGTCCCGAAGGCAAGCCTGTGATTGAACAGCGTGTGTCAATCTACGACGCCGAGCAGATGCTCCAGCGCGGCAACGCCCCCGTCATCGACGGCACTTTCACCGGGCTTGAGACCGACGACCGCGGCATCTATCGCGTTTACGGCGTGCCGCCCGGTCGCTACCTCGTCGGCGTCGGGCAGGCGCGCGATAGCGGCATGGTCACGTTTGGTCCCTCTGGCGCGCAGTATGCGCGCACGTTCTATCCGAACACGGTTGATCCGTCGCAGGCGAAAGTCGTCGAGGTCTCGGCGGGCGGCGAGGCGACGGGCGTGGACATCTCTATGGCGGACGCGCCGAAAGCCTACGAGGCGCGCGGGAAGGTGATAGACGATCACGGCAACGCGGTCGCGGGTGTCGGCTATGGCTACGGCTCTCTGCGCGGCGACGCCAAGTCGGTCGGCGCGTGGGGCACGGACGGCGGGTTGACGAACGAGGACGGCGAGTTCGTCCTCAGAAACTTAATGCCCGGTCGCTACGCCGCCTTCGCCGTCAGCGACTTCGGCTCCACCCCGCTCGACGTTTACAGCGACGCCGTGCAATTCGAGATCGACGACGCGAACGTCGCGGGGCTCGTCGTCAAAGTCCATCGTGGCGCGTCGATCACGGGGACGGTGACGCTCGAAGGCACGACCGACCGCGCCGTGCTCGCGAAACTTCAGCAGGTGAACATCAACGCCTCGGTGCGCCCCGCTGCGGGCGCGGCGGCGGGCGATCAAATTAACGCGCCGAGCTTCGCGCAAGGCAGCGTCAGAGCGGACGGCACTTTCCGGCTGGCGGGACTCAGACCCGGCAAGGTGAACATCAACGTCTTCGGCTTCGGGCAGACGCGCGGCTTCACGCTGCTCGGCGTGCAGCGAAATGGTGCGGACGCGAGCACTGGGATCGACGTGGCGGAGGGCGAACAGGTGACGGGCGTGCGCGTGCGTCTCGGCTACGGCGCGAGCGTCATCCACGGGCAGATCGATCTACGCGACGGCGGACAGCCCGCAGTGCTTCCGCCCGGCGCGCGTCTGAACGTCATTGTGCGTCGTGCCGGAGCGGGCACGACGCCGCTCCCGAATATTAACGGCGAGGTTGATTCGCGCGGTCGTTTCGTCCTCGAAGGGTTGATGGGCGGCGAGTACGAGTTGATGGTCGCAGGGTTCGCGCCGCGACTCCCCGGCGCGCCCGCCCCCCCACGACTCCCCGTCGTTCGCCAGATCGTCATCGTGCCCGACAACGGCGAGATGACCGTGAACATCGTCTATGATCTTAGCAAGCAAACGGAGCCGAACCCGTGATCCACTTCCCACACAGCCGCGCGCCGCGCGCACTCGTCGCACGCATGCTTCCACGTCTCGCCCTCGCGCTCATCGCGTGCGCGCTCGTCGTCTCGTCGCGCGCACGCGCGCAGGAGATCGCGGCGGGCGACAGCACGGCGGCGCGGGCAAGCGCCGCACGCACGCGCGGGTCGATCAGCGTGCGCGTCCTCGACGACGCCAACCAGCCCGTGCCGAACGCGACCGTGTATGTCTTCCGACAGACGCAGAACTCACGCCCCGCCTACGACAACTCCGCCGCGCGCTCCGGCAAGTACGTCGTCTCGAATCTCGATCCGGGCGTCTATCGCGTCTCGGTCTCCGCGCCCGGCTACGTGCAGGAGACCGACCCTTTGTCACCCACAGGCGAGCCGACGTTCTACCGACCCGGCGACTCTCTGACGATGCGCCTCGCGAAGGGCGGCGTCATCACAGGTCGCGTCACGGACGCGGACGGCAATCCGCTCGTCGGCGCGCGCGTCACAGCCATGCGCGTGCGCGACCTCTCGGGGCGCACCGCGCAGGACACGGGCATGGGAAACTTCTCCGCGCGCGAGCGGCGCACGGACGACCGCGGCATCTATCGTCTCTACGGGCTGCTGTCCGGCTCTTACGTCGTGCTCGCGGGCGGCAAGTCGCAGTTCTCCGTCATCCGACCGACGGCTTACGACGCCGACGCGCCGACCTATTACCCCGCGGCGACGCGCGACGGTGCGGTCGAGGTGCAGGTGCAGACCGGGCAGGAGCTGACCGACATAGACATACGCCACAGGGGCGAGCGCGGTCACACGATCAGCGGCACGCTCGCGGGCGCGCTTCCCGCAGTGGGCACGCGCGGCAGCATGTTCGTCCTGCTCATGAACCCGACGACCGGCGCGAACGAAAATCAAGTCTTCATTCAGCCCGACGCTAACCAGTCCTTCTCTTTCGACAGCGTTGGCGACGGCGACTACGACATCGTCGCCAACGGCTACGCCGCGAACGAGAACGCCACGTTCGCGCCCCCGTTGCGAGTCTCGGTGCGCGGCGCGGACGTGGTGGGCTTGCGCCTCTTGCTTGCGCCGCTCGGCTCGCTCGCGGGTCATCTCGTCTTCGAGCCACTGAAGACCACGGACGCCGCGAAGCCTGAATGCCAGAGAGAGAGCGCCCTCTACCCGCAGGAGACGCTCGTCTTCACGCGCCGCGAGGGAAGCGATCTCCCGCAGCAGCGCAGCGCCTTCGCGTCTGCCGAGACCGCGCCCGACGCCAAAGGCGACTTCGTGCTCCGCAACCTGCGCGACGGGCGTCAACGCTTCGGCGTGCGGCTCACAGATGAACATCTCTACGTCCGCGCCGCCACGCTTCCCACAGGCTCAGCCGCGACCGCACGCACTGCCGCTGCTTCGACCACAATCGATCTCGCGCGCGTCGGCTTCTCGCTCAAGCCCGGCGAACAGTTGACGGGCGCGACGGTGAACGTCGCGTCGGGCGCTGCCGCCTTGCACGGTCGCGTGACGGCTGCCGAGGGCGAGCAGTTGCCCGAAGGCTTGCGCGTCTATCTCATCCCCGCCGAGCGCGAGCGCGCCGAAGACGTGCTGCGCTATGGCGAGACGGCGGCGCAAGCGGACGGCACGTTCGCCTTCAAGAACCT